>CAMTOL010000126.1 GCA_947074135.1 uncultured Rikenellaceae bacterium | reverse complement strand
TTGCGATGGCAAGCACTATTCTATATGCTAATTTAAATAATTTAAAATTCATAAGACGTAAGATGTATCCTTTGAAATTTAAGACGATATATAAAGAGAGAATATGGGGAGGCACTAAATTAGAGAGCGATTTTGGTCGCAAACTACCAAAACACAAAGAGCCGATTGGCGAGAGTTGGGAGTTGTCTGGTGTCGATGGCGATGTTTCGGTGGTTAGCAACGGAGGACTGAAAGGAAACTCGCTCAACGAGCTTATCGAGATTTATATGGACGAGTTGGTAGGCGAGAGTGTTTATCGAAGGTTTGGCGAGGAGTTTGCTCTGCTTATCAAACTAATCGACGCAAACGACAACCTTTCGATTCAAGTCCACCCCGACGACGAACTCTCGGCAAAGCGGCACGGAGCATTTGGGAAGACCGAGATGTGGTATGTAGTTTCGGCAGAAGAGGGTGCGCAGTTGTATTTGGGTTTCAATCAAGAGGTTGATAAGGCTAAGTATATGGAGTACCTCAATCGAGGTGAATTGGAAAAATTATTGCGTTCATACCCTGTCAAAAGCGGTGATGTGTTTTTTATTCCTGCTGGGACTATTCACGCCATTGGTCGAGGGATACTCATTGCTGAAATTCAACAGACGTCGGACGTAACCTATCGTGTCTATGACTTTAATCGTGTCGATAGCGAGGGTAAAAGCCGAGAGTTGCATACGGAATTGGCTTTAGATGCTATAAGCTACGAAGTTCGCAATGATTACGATGTAACCAAAACTCCCGTTCTCAATCAAGAGATTGAGTTGCAGAGCTGCAAATATTTTGCTTCATCGACACTGCTTCTCGACGGAGTTGTAACCCAAAACTACTATAATCGTGACTCGTTTACTATCTATATCTGTTTGGAGGGTGAGGCTACGATTGAGAGTAGCGGCAATGAAGCGGTTGTGATGAGAACGGGAGAAACGGTGCTCGTTCCAGCCTCGATTGACGAGGTGCGAATTTGCGGCTCAGCTCACATTCTTACTACTTGGATACCCGAACAAGAGGGTTAGAGATTATATTTTCTTATATCGGCATATCAAAGATTTAGTATTTTTTACTATCTTTGATATGCTTTTTTTTGTGCGATTGACTCACTTGAGATGAACAATTATCGAGAACAAAAACCTATAAAATCTATAATAATGAGAACTACTATTACGCTAATTACTCTTTGTGCACTGCTTTCACTGGGGGCATCGGCTCAAAATGTCGATAAAGTAGAAAACGATATCTTGGATAACTATGCACGAACCGAAATTAACCTACCTCAAGTTGATGGATTACTGCCATTAAAGGCTGATTTACACGTACATACACTCCTTTCTGACGGTGCGGTGTGGCCTACCGTTCGTATCGATGAGGCTTGGAGAGATGGATTAGATATAGTTGCTATGACCGACCATATAGAATACCGTCCTCATAATGGTTACCTAAAATCAGACCATAATGCCTCGTACATTATTGCTAAACCGACAGCCGAGAAACGTGATATTTTGTTGATTCGTGCCTGTGAGATGACTCGTGCAAAGAGCGAGGGAGGTCACCTCAATATGCTTTTTATCAATGATGCAAACCCTTTCGATACTGAAAAGATGGAAGATGCCGTTAATGAGGCGGTTCGTCAAGGTGCTTTTGTAACTTGGAACCATCCGGGGTGGCCTGATAATATCTGCGATTTCAATCCAATAAATGCAAAATGGATAAAAGAGGGAAAAATTCACGCAGTAGAGGTGTTTAATGAGAAGGATTACTACCCATATGCAACAACTTGGTGTAATGAACACAACCTAGCTCCTATTGCAGCCTCAGATGTCCATCCTGCAATTCGTGACCTATATAAAGTAGGAGTTCGTCGTCCATTTACAATTATTTTTGCTAAAGAGCGTACTCTGGAGTCGGTTCGAAGTGCAATGAATGCTCGCCGAACTCTTGCAGTGTTTAATAACCAAGTTGCAGGTAACGAAGAGCTATTGGTAAAATTTTTTAAAGCATCAGCAATTAAAGAGATGTTGCTAAACGGTTCTTATAAACTTACTAATAATTCTGATATTGAGTGGGTTACAAACTTTGGAGTGATTAAAGCTAACCAAACAATTATGGTTGATGAGAAAAATGCTCAAAAACCTATTGAAGTTTACAATTTCTACCCATCGCATACTAAGAGTCTAGTAGTTGAACTATAGGAATTTGTGGAATTTTTTATTAGTTTTGTAGATGTTAACAAACTTAATCCCAAAAAACTATGAAATCAATCGCCTCATTTATTATAGCACTGCTGATTTCGTATAGCGTTTCGGCACAAAATAGTCAAAACTTTCTCAACGAGCTAGCCGCTAAGGTTGAAACTTATGCCACAACTCAACCTAATGAATTGTGCTATTTACAAACGAATGACAATCGTTATGCGGCTGGCGATAGAGTATGGTTTACTGCATTTGTTTATGATAATTTTTCTAAAACATTTAGTGTGGATAGTAAGTTGCTCATTGTTAAGCTTCTCGGTAGAGATGGTAGCGAAATTTGTGGAGGCAAGTTCGAAATTGAGAATGCAGTAGCTTGTGGGTCTGTAACTATTGCCAAGAACACCCCATTGGGAGAGTATCTTCTAGTGGCTTATCCATCTAATGTGGCTACCGATTGTGTAGATAAAGTGTTTTACAAAACAATTACTGTTGAGGGTAAAAGAGCGGATGAGTTACAAAAGGTTGTAGGCTCAGTTGCAGCACCTCAAGTTAAGAGCTATTCGGCTCACGTTTCGGCTAGATTGTCGGGTGAAAGAGTTATCTTCAGTGTTTCAGCTCCAGAAGCATTAGTAGGCAAAGAGGTCTATTTTGTAGCAATATCTCGAGGAGAGATTGTGGCTGTAAACCCTATCACGCTTCAGAACTCTCTGAGCTTTGCTGTGCCTAGTTCCGAGATTCCATTGGCACCGCTCTATTTGGCACTCTTAACTCAAGATTTTGAGATTATTAGCCAAGGTGTGGCTTTGCGCAATCGTTCGTTACTGCCAACCGAACTCTCAGTTGATAAACTAAGTATCCCCACTAGAGCAGAGCTTAAAGCTCAAATTGATGTCAACTCGTCGATAGAGTTCAAAACTCTATTTATAGGGGCGATTAAAGAGGATAAGAGTCAACAGTCGTTGGGTGAATATATGACAAATGTTGCGTACAATGATTTTGATTGGAACAATATTACAAAAGTTGATACGCATAGAACAGCTCAACACGCAGCCTCTATTGGAGGTATAGTGACAAAAGATGGAAACCCAGCACCTGATGTGACAGTAAATATTCTCAATAAGAGTAATAGAGATTTTACAGCGGTTGTCACAGATAAAGATGGTAGATTTTATGTGCCTATTGATAATGCTACAAGCGATGATTTTAATATTGCGCTCGAACAAAGAAGCGATGCAAAGAGATTTAAAATTGCTCTTGACAAAGATTTCTCGATTGATGTGAAAAAGTATGTGCTTAAGAATTTCTATGGAATTGACAATAAAGATATTAAGGATAATTCGGTGTTTGAAGTGCCGCTCGATAAAATTCCCGATAATTTCTATTATGCAAGCTATACAAATATGATTCAGTTGCTTAGATCTATACGTTCATTCGATATTGATGGCAATATTATTGTATTTCCTGGGACTCGAAATTCAGTGAATTCTCAGACTGGAGCCTTAATTGTACTTGATGGCGCAATACTCGGAACAAATATTAACGTGCTTGACAATATATTGCCTGCAAATGTCGAGAAAATTAATATCTCTACAAGTTTGGTTGATATTCAAAAATATACGGGCTTTAACAATGTAGGCGTTATTGAGATTACTTCGTTAAAGAAAGGTATCGAGCCACTCAAAGAGAAGAGTGATAAAATTGGCAAGAATTTAGGAGTAGTATCCTCTTTAGAGATATATCCTGCTGTCGATTATTCGACAAAAGGTAGCGCAACTCGACGAGATGAAAGAGCTACACTGGTTTGGAATGCGACAGTCGATGTGATTAATAATAAGACTTCTTGTAGCATCTGGAGTTCTGATGTTGTAGGCAATTATGTAGTTCTTGCTGAGGGTGTAACTCCAAATGGGGAGATAGTCAGTGCAAAAGCCAACTTTACGGTAGAGTAGGGAGTTTCTATCCCATTGCGCTTGTAAGGAGCGCAAGGCGATAGAAGCACTAATAATAATTATAGTGACTCTAACTCAAAACCAAACTTCTCTGTACGTGTCAGTTCAGTACTCTGTCTGTGCTACTCGATGTAGAGGACTAGACCTTTGAGATATTCACCCTCTGGGTGATAGATATTGATTGGGTGGTCAGCGGGTTGCGATAAAAAGTGCAAAATCCGAACATTGCGACCTGCGATGGCTGCACCGCTAAAGACAGCAGTGCGGAATTGCTCCTTGCTAACGGCTTGCGAACAGCTAAAGGTAAAGAGTATAGTGCCACTAGCGGCACTTCGAATTGCGGCTGCATTGAGTCGTTTGTAAGCCTGAAGTGCGTTATGGAGTGCGCCACGATGTTTAGCAAATGCAGGTGGGTCGAGCACTATGAGGTCGTATTTATCGTGAGGCATTGTGCGCACAAACTCCAGCGCATCGGTTGTAATTTCGTTATGTTCGACCTTCGATTTTGAGAAGTTGTTTTTGATGTTCTCAGTACATAGTTCGATTGCACGTGCAGAGCTATCAACCGAATCGACCAACACCGCACCGCCAGCAATGGCAGCTAGTGAGAAACCACCAGTGTAACAGAAAGTGTTTAGTACACGTTTGCCATTGGCGTAGTGACGAAGTAGCTCTCTATTTTCACGCTGGTCGATGAAAAAGCCTGTCTTCTGACCACCTTCCCACGCCGATTGAAGTTTTATGCCACTCTCTACTATGGTGTCGGTTGGGTGAGAGCCGATGAGATAACAGTCGTGAATTTCGAGTCCGCTGTCAAAGGGTATTGTTGTGCTACTTTTGTCATAGACTGCACTGACACCGACAACTTCGGCTATTGCTTTGGCTATCTCCTCTCGGTGGAGGTAAATCCCTACGGCGTGAGCCTGCATTACGGCAGTTGAGCCATATATATCGACCACTAAGCCAGGCAAGTTGTCGCCTTCGCCGTGAATGAGTCGGTAACAGTTGGTTTGAGGGTTACCTACAAGTCCTAATCTTTGGCGAAGTTTTAGAGCCTCTCCAATTTTGCGTTTCCACCACTCGGCGTTAATGTCCTCTTGTTCAAAAGTCAATACACGCACAGCAATTGAGCCAGTAGCGCTGATGCCTCGAGCAATAAAGGTGGATTTTGAGTCGAAGATATCGACCAAATCTCCCTCTTCAATCTCGCCTGATGCTTGGGCTATTGCTCCTGAAAACACCCAAGGGTGTCGTCTGAGGAGTGACTCTTCTTTACCTTTTTTTAGTTTTATGTGTGGTATTGTTTGCATAGTGCGTTGAGTTGCAGAAAAAACTTAGGACTCTGTTGTGTTAGTTTGTTTTAATCTCTACGAGCAAAGCCTAAGTAGTAGATAATCATTGTAATAGCCGAGATTGCAGCCACTAAATAGGTACGAGCTGCCCACATCAGAGCCTCTTTAGCTTGTCCTTGTTGTTCGCGAGTCACCAAATGTTGATTTTCTAACCAAGCAAGAGCGCGGCGTGAAGCATTGTACTCAACTGGCAGTGTGATTATCGAAAATAGAGCCGCTACTACTAACATACCGATACCTACCCAGAATATCCAAAATAGTTCAGGAATATTTGCCCAATACATCAATGCTATACCCCCAAAGAGGAATAGAAATGCCCACTGTGACGAAAACTGAGTAATCGGCACAAGTGCAGAGCGTAGTTTGAGAGGAGCATAACCTACGGCGTGTTGGACAGCGTGTCCGCACTCGTGTGCCGCAACTGCCGCCGCAGCTACCGAATTTGAGTTATAGACCGAGTCCGAAAGGTTAACTATCTTAGTTGCAGGGTTATAGTGGTCGGTCAATCGACCAGCAACGTGAGTAACTTTCACATCGTAGATGCCATTGTCGCGAAGCATCTTTTCGGCAACATCTTTGCCTGTCATACCATCAGTGAAGCGCACTTTTGAGTATTTTGAAAATACACTTTGCAGCTTCATCTGAACTATCATACCAATCACACCTACTGCGATTAGCAGAATAAAACTATCATTCCAAATCATTTGTTCTTCTATTTTTGACTAATTATTATTTACTAACTCTCGCATCGTTCCAAAGTCGTAGCCTCGCTCTTTCAATATCGCAATAATACGCGCTAAACGTGTAACCAATGGCTCTCCTGCATTACGACGAATATAAAACGGAATTTTTAGCTCTTTGTTATGTATGTACTCCGAAAATTCCCAGGGGTGGAAGTAGATGTTAAGAAAACCTGTTTTTTTGATTGATTTTACGCACAACCACTCATATATTTGTAGTGGTAACAGATGGAGTGATAACCAAAATAGTGGAATACGTAGTGATGTAGAAACGGAAGCAGGAATCTCTGTAATACTCCCAACTTTATATACTCCTCTCTCCGCTTTGAAGTTATTGTATTTACCAGGTAACCAACAAGGATTAGTCGAGCTGTCGTACTGATACCCTGCACGAGCTAATCCTTCGCTATAGGCCCTAGCCATTCGTGGCCAACGATAACCAACGACTTCCACACCAGTAATAGCTTCAAACGCATCTTTCGAAAGTTCGTAGTACCCCTTGCTGAAAGTAGTGTGGCCGTAAGAGTGTGACGCGACTGCGTGGCCCCCATTAATAATACGTCAAATCAAC
>CAMTOL010000125.1 GCA_947074135.1 uncultured Rikenellaceae bacterium | reverse complement strand
ATAATGTAAAAAGAATAAGCAATAAAATTGAAAGAATTGAAATCGTTAATTTAGTTTGCTTTAGTATATGAATATATTATACACAAAATCAGTGAAGTAATATTAGAAATCCAAGTAGAACAAAAAACGTTAGAAACTCTCAACCAGGCTATCCACATTTTAACAGGCAGATCGTTGTTATAAATCTCGCCAACCCAAGTATTAGGACCTCCTAGCTGTGGCGAGAAAAGAATAAAGTAGGGATTATCAAATGGCCATTGCCTTTTTTCGATTGCCTGTTCAGTGTAGAGTCTAGGATAATAGAAGGTTGGTACATCATTTATAAGCCAAACTATCACTTTATCGCTCCAAACAATTGAATATACATTATAATCGTTTCTATCGATTTTGCCTGTTCCTCCGTGTTTTGGATTGTTTTTGATATTGTGTTTAACAGTATATGCTGAATGAACTGTTTGGTACACAAAACCATCATAGTTTAGGTGTTCCATAATATCGATTTCGCCATCATCGGGCCATACTCTCGCCTCAACATCAGGCAGCAACCAGAATGCAGGCCACGCACCTTTTGCCTCACCTAGTTTGGCACGGATATCTATACGACCATACAAAAAACTGAAGCTATTTTTAGTCCAAATACCACCAGTAATATATTTCGATGTATCGGAGCTTCCCACTGGGGTTTTACGACCTTCGAGCACTACATTTCCATCTTCGAATGAGATTAGCGATGGATCGTAGCTCATATAACGGTTCCAATCAGATGGACCACGAGTAATTGTGTCCCATTTCGAAAGATCAAGCTCATTATCATTAAACTCATCGTGCCAAATCATCTCCATTTTGCTTGTTGGTTTATTGTATTTACCAAGCAATTTGAGAGCTTTTTTAAGTTCTTTGTCTATTTTTGGTCGCTCTTTTTTAGACTCTTGCGCTCTTAGCCCAGAAACTGAAGCACTTACAATAATTGCAAGGAGTGCTACTATCCATATTTTTTTAGTCATTTGTTACATAATTATTTATTAATTGAGTATTGAATCAACATTGTCACTAACTACAAAAGCAGAAGCGACTTATTAAAGACAATAATACATCAACACAAATATAGTAAATTATTTACAAAAAAGCGAGAAAGATTAGCTCTGATTCCCAATTCAACTATTTTGCATAGAACAATCTTCATTTTGTATAGCTCTCATATTTACAGCCTTTTCTGCGAATTTCATAATAACACTGTATAGTGTCATTAAAAAGGAAGCACTTATCCAATTGTGATAAGTGCTTCTCTCCATATTCTCTAAATCCTTTGTTATTTGATTTCTGGGATTTCTGTAATCGAGCCGTAACGATGGTATTCATAGGCGATGCTTTGCTCTTGCAAGTAGTGCAACAACTCTATTCTACCACGAGCTACAACTGGTGCGGTAGCCACATACTTGTTATGACCAGCCGCCGCCTGATATATTTCCATCGGGATATCGGCACTAAGCGTACGAATACGGTCGTACTGAGGAATTGAGGAGATAAACTCCCACAGATTCTGTTCTTTTACCACGCATCCCATCATCTTAACCGCCTCAACTTTAGCATCACCGGCATCTATCGACACTGCAAGTGGAGTTTTAGCAATTTGAGCAGCTTTAACGACAAGAGCAATATCTTCGACTTTATCTCCCTCCATAACACGAAGTGCCATTGAGCCAAGAGGTAGGTAGCGGAAGATATTTTGTTCTCCATATAGGTTATTCACATCACGAGGGTGAGCAAATTCACGTTCGTAAGCTTCTGCGTAGTCATTTTGAGTTACCGAGCACTCGAAGTTCACAAAGCAGCTAACATAGTTAACACCACCCGCTTTGATACCACCGCCAAATGCCGATAACTTCATACCACCAAATGGCTGACGATTAACAATAGCACCAGTAATACCACGGTTAATATATAGGTTACCTGCAACTAAGCGATTTTTCCACGTTTCAATCTCTCTTTCGTCCAACGATTGCAGACCACTGGTAAGACCGTAGTCATTACTATTAACCAAGTTGATAGCTTCGTCCAACCCTTTGAAACGAGTAACTGCAAGGAGTGGAGCAAATAGTTCGGTTTTGAACTCGAAGTCAGTTGGTTTGACGTCCCAGAGTATAGTTGGTCGGAGGATATATTTTTTCTCGTCCAAGAATTTAGGTTCGATTAACCATTTCGAAGCGTTAGCAGGGTTGTTAACACTCTCCAGCAGTTTATCGTTATCGTTTGTAATCATCGGACCAATCAAGTTGCCCAATTCCCAAGGCGAGCCAGTAGGATATGACATAGCGCAGTCTGTTAGTTTCTCTCTAAACGAAGGATCGTCGTACACGTCAGCTTCAACCAACAGTAGCGAACAAGCCGAGCATTTTTGACCAGCATTACCAAACGCTGAAGCAACAGCATTCATTATCGCTTTATCTCTATCGCCACGAGAAGTTAGAATCATCGCATTTTTACCACCAGTTTCAGCAGACAGGCGCACTTTAGGATTGCCTTTAGCCAAGCGTTGAGCTGTGTCAGTGCCACCAGTTAGTATGATATGGTTGATTTTATCCGAAGTTGTAAGTACTGACAGCGGTTCACGACCATCTGTAATCACAATTTGAAGCGCCTCTTTAGGAACACCTGCGTCCCAGAAACATTTACAAGCCTCCCACATCACAGGAGCAGAAACAGTAGCAGGTTTTAGTATTACTCTGTTACCACCACTAAGCGCAGCAGCTACACCACCAACTGGTATTGCCAGAGGAAAATTCCAAGGCGAGATAACAACTACCACACCTTGAGGGGTATATTTCACATCTGAGAGTTTAGCAAAATCCTCCATAGTGTGTGGGTAGAAGCGACAGAAGTCAATAGCTTCGCTCACCTCTACGTCACCTTCGGTAATGGTTTTGCTTGTAACAGTTGCCATAACACCGATTAGATCGCCTCTACGAGCAGCAATATTATCTCCAGCTTTGTGCAAAATCTCGTGACGTTCGCTAAGCGGTTTCGAAGCCCAAGCACCTCTATCTTCATATGCAATATCAATCATCGCACGCATATCGTCGCTCGAAGCCAGTGACATCTCATAACTAATCACACCATCTTGAACTCTATCTTCATATTTTTGGCGTTTTTCTGTCACACGCTCTTCCCACCCAATCTGCAATGGAATAACTGTAGTTTGAGGTTTTTGCCACTTCGCTACAATCGACTCTGCCCAACGTTTATTAGGTTCAAGGTCGAAGTTTGTATCTGGTTCGTTCTCAAATTTTCCGTTATATTTAGGTGCAATATACTCTAGGTTACGGTTTTGGGTACGAGTTGGAGTTTTCGAAACACCATCTTTGATAGTAAATGCCTCCTCGAACTGTTTTTGCAAGAATTTCCACTCTTTAGTATCCACTTTTAGATTAAATGAGTAGCTAAGGAAGTTTTCAGGACCTGTATTTTCGTCCAAACGACGCACAAGATATGAAACTGCATTGAGGAAGTGTTCATCTTTAACAACAGGGGTATAGAGAATAATCTTCGCTCCATAGCTCGAAACAGCTCTCCACAAGTTGTTTGCCATACCCTCCAACATCTCGAACGACACATACTCCATCACGCCGTTACGTTGAGCAGTCAAGAATGCATATCCAATTGAGAATAGGTTGTGCGAAGCGATACCAACGTGCAGCACCTTCGCATTTTCAGGTCGCATTGCAATATCAATCATACGCATATGTGCAGCATCGGACTCAACTTTAGAGCCTCGCACTGGGTTTTCCCAACCACGGAGCGAACTCACAACTGTTTCCATCTGCAAGTTTGCGCCCTTAACGATACGCACTTTAAGATGAGCTCCACCCTCTGCAACACGCTTGTGAGCAAACTCCAATAGTTCATCCATAAACAGTTCGGCATCCGGCAGATATGCTTGAATCACAAGTCCAGCTGAGAAATTTTTAAATTCAGGTAGCGAAAGAGTAGCTTTAAAGACCTCCATAGTTAGGTGAGCATCTTTATACTCTTCCATATCGAGGTTTATGAACTTGTGGCACATCTCTCCATTATCGCCCATAAATTTATTCTCCATCGCTGCTCTGAAAATAACACTTAGACGCTCAATCAAATCTTTTCGAGCTTCCACAAAGTTAAGTGGTTGCAATTGAGCATAGATACCCGATATTTTAATCGAGATATAGTTAATATCTGGAGCCGACAGAGCCTCCACGTAGTGATGATATCGTTTATCTGCCTCGCCATCGCCAACTACGACCTCTCCAAGCAGGTTGACATTTTGTCCAATTTTGCGGTTATACCTATCTGCGAGGTGTTTAGTAAGGTTTGGGCGTTGTTCGTCGATTACCACTCCAGCTGTTTCCAAACGGAGACGTTTTTTGAAGATTGGCATAGCTATAGAGTCAACCTTATACCCAGCCCATTGATAGGCTTTGAGCATAAACTTATCGCCACCGCCAAAGAATTTAGGCACACCATACTCATCGATAAGCACTTTGACACGTTCTGCCAGTTTTTTGTTATCTCTGATTTGCGAACTTTCGTCCAGCAGACGGCTTAGAAAGACTTTGTCGCCAGGGTTTTGGATTAGAGTTGCGTATTTGAGCTGTTCTGAACGTTCTGCATTCGAAAGCTCTTTGTCACACACCTCAAGCAGGGTTTGCGCCCACTGCTCAACTTGGTTCATAGAAATAGGTTCCATCGATTTTACTCTATTTTTGGGTTTATATATTGATTCATTATTCAAATTATGTTGATAAAATACTATTTAAAATTGACTCTTTTTACAAACAGGGAAAAGGAGAACCTACTTGTTCAACAATTAAAATTGCAGGCTCTATTTTTTCTGCTTCTCGTACCAGTTTTTCATTACGAAAAAGGCACGTTTTTTATCTCCTCTGTCCGAGTACAACCCTTTGCGATTCCAACCGCTCTGTTTGAGAGGCTGCATTCTACCTGGCGAACGAAAATCAGCCAAAATCCACGGCGAAACACCCACTAAGTTAGGTGTAACTTCAAACATTTTGGTTTGGTTAATCATAATTTGTTCGTGATACTCTTCGCTCCACGAGTCAGCTTCGTCCTTAGCTCCAAAATTACTGCCATATAGCGATTCGCCACCAAACTCCGAAATAAACAGCGGTTTATCGGGATTAGTGTAGCTCCACGTCACATCTGTCGGCTCGCCTTGGAAAGGCACATACCACCCCAAATACTCATTGACCGACATAAAGTCAACAGCATCATATAGTGGGTCGTAAACTCTAAAAGCGTTATTTCGATACTCTTGAGTACAGGACACTGACGTATATAGCCTCGTATTATCGAGCGTTCGAGCATACGTAGTAAAGTCAGCAAGAGCTTTAGTACGGTTTGGAGTTGAATCGTAAGTTTCATTCGATAAAGCCCACACAAACACGGCAGCCCTGTTTCTGTCACGCTTTATCATCTCCTCTAACATCGTGTTCATCTTGCCGATAACCACTGGGTCAGTAAAGGCAATGTGTTGATATACTGGCAGTTCACTCCACACCAAAAGTCCACGTCTTTCAGCCTCTTTGACCGTAAATTCGCTATGAGGGTAGTGAGCCAAACGCACCATATTACACCCTAGTTCACCTGTCATTTCGAGCAGTGTCAGCACGTCATATTTGTTCGATGCTTTAGCTCTGCGAATTGGGTTCTCTTCGTGGAAATTGATACCACTAAAGAACACAGGTTTACCGTTCAAGTGAATTTCACTGCCAACAACTTCGATAGTTCTAAAACCAATTTCATCTGCGACTCTATCCGCTTCGCTACTAACAACCACGTTATACAATTTAGGATTTGCAGGTTCCCAAAGCGTTGGTTTAGTTTTAATTTCGATTTGCGCCTTACCGTTAGCATCGGTTACTGCACTTTTCTTGATTTTAAGCTCTGGAATCTCGATTACGACACTCTGTCCACCTAACTTATCGCTAAGTTGCACCCAGCACGAAAGGTTAGTAGTTGAACCCTTTGCAAGTTGCACAAAATAGTCGTCAATGTATAGCTTTGGCACACAGACTAAATCGACATCACGAGTAATGCCTCCATAGTTAAACCAGTCGAAGCCAGTAGCAGGTATGCCGTTTATATCTCTTATGTTTGAAGTTTTAACAACCAAGCTGTTATCCTTAGCCTTGAGCAGAGCTGTAACTTCGAATTGAAATGGTGTAAAACCGCCCTCGTGACTACCTAGAAATTCACCATTAAAATAGATATCACTTTTATAGTTAACCGCTGCAAAATGGACAAAATATCGTTTATCGTTCTGTTTTGGGGTATCAAATTTACGTTTATACCAAACCACGCCCTCGTAGTTTTCTAGTTCAGAGTATTGTGAGTTAAAATCGCCAGGCACATCAAGCACGATACCTCCGTCGAACGAATACTCAATAAATTGGTGTTTGTTTTGCGGAATTGGCTCTTTCCACACACCTCTGTACTCTCCCGATTGCGACAGGTCAATCATACCTTGCCATTTACCGTTGAGCGACATTTTGGAGCGCCCCTCAACGTTAATCATTGCCGTTTGCGCACTGCAAACACTAGTTGAACAAGCGAAAATAGCCACCCACATAGCCACAAGAAGCCCTTTAGCTCCTCTCGTTTTTTTGATTTTTTGATAAATCATAGGTTATAGTTAAATTAGCAATACCAATTAAAAACTAAAAACAAGAAACAATTCCAAAGTCATCGAAAACTTTAGTTTTCGTCAAAAGTTTTTGGTTTTGTTATCACTCTAGTTAATGCTCGTACGGCAGCTTGAACTGCCTTGAAGATTGAAAGCTACG
>CAMTOL010000124.1 GCA_947074135.1 uncultured Rikenellaceae bacterium | reverse complement strand
TACCAAGACACTAGAGGATGGGAGAAATTAAGATTGGGGCAATATACAGCCGCACAGATACCTAAGCGCCGAGTCTGTTCACTACACGGGAATCCAAGTGGAGAAGTTCTAGTGCATTAGGGAGATATTGTGTATCAGTTGGGTGATGACTTTTTAGCTAGAAACTATTGGCGCAAGGCTAAAGATGCGGAAACAGACTCTACAGAGATAGAAGAGCGCAATTCACATCCTAAAGCAGTTAAAAGGATAGAATAATAACATTTTCACTCTCACTGAGGGTCAAGGTATTCGGTGTGGAATCATTAAGTAAAAAAACAACAAAGATTATTTTCATAGCACTCTTTTCAGTGCTATGCACAACGTCTTATGCACAATTTCAAAGGCTCGATGTTCTTAACGAACAACGCCAAAAGGCTGAAGCTGAGATAGCTAGAATCGACAGTGAGCTAAGAAGTCTTGAATCATCAAAAAAGAACCTCTCCTCTCAATTACGACTCACGATTGAAAGGCTAAACAAACGACAAGAGGTATTACGTTCAATTGATGCTCAAATATCAATCTTAGACAATAGAGCAAGAACTCAGAGCGCACTTGCAACCCAACATAACCAACAATTAGAGTCACTCAAACTACTCTACCAACAAAATATATTAAAGCTCTATAACATAGAGCAAACTACCTCAAAGAGCGGTTCGCTGCTTAGTAGTGAGTATCGCAAGCGCAAAGTCCATATAGAACATATGGCAAAATTACTTGACGCTAAGATTTTGGCTCAATGCGTCGAGATTAATTCAATTCAAGGCGAACTTGGCGATGAACTCAAAGAGATATCACAACGCAAAAAACAACTAGACATTCTTAAAACCGATGAGGCTCAAGCTATTAAACTGATAGCGCAAGAACGCAAAAGAATCGAGAATTTAAACTCTCAATTAAGTCGTGACCAGAAGAAGCTTCGAGAGCAACAGGAGGCACAAAGAAAATCTCTAGATGAGCTTCAGAAACGCATAGAAGATATTATAAAGGCTGAGATGGGAAAGGGAGCTTCAACCTCATCAAACTCAACTCTAGGCGAAAATGATCCGCTATCTATAGCCTTTGCAAGAGGGAAACTAAGAATGAGCTCTCCGCTTAGTCCATCTTCAGTGGTCGATAAGTTTGGTATTCACAACCATCCAACTCAAAGTGGCATTAAAGTTAATAACAATGGCGTAAATCTTAAGGGCAACTCATCGTCAACGGTGCGATGCATAAGCGATGGAGAGGTAAGAAAAGTATTTGTAGTTCCTTCGATGGGAACTTCAGTATTAGTTCGCCACGGCGCATATCTCACAGTTTACTCGAACCTAAAAACTATCAATGTTAAACAGGGCGATAAACTTGAGGCTTCGATGGCACTAGGAACAGTTGGAGATGATGGGATTTTGCATTTCGAGATTTGGAGAGAAACCACAGCACTTAATCCGGAGCAGTGGATTAAATTTTAATTTTTAGAAACTAATTACACATAATAAAATATTTTAAAATATCACACACAACAGTCTTTTCGAAATATTTTAAATTGCAATAAAACAATTTGACTCTATTTAACATAATGTAAGCAAAATAATGGCAATAAATTTTACAAATATTGACAGTAGTAAAGAATTAAAGGGTTCACGACGTCTAAAGAGGTGGATAAAAAAGAGTATCGAACAGGAAAACAGGATTGTTGGGGAGATTGCAATTGCCTTTTGTTCAGATAGTTATATCAAAGAACAGAACAACACCTATCTATCTCATAACTACTTTACAGACATACTAACATTTTCATACAACGAGGATGAAATCATCTCTGGCGACCTACTTATTTCAACCGATACGGTAAAAAGTAATGCTGAGCTTTTCGAAACAAGTTATCAAAACGAACTACACAGAGTTATCATTCACGGAGTGCTTCATCTTCTCGGCTACAACGATATTACGGAGGCAGAGAAAAAAGAGATGCGCCAGAAGGAGAATTTTTACATTAATGAACTTGACAAAATATAGAACAAATTAGAGCGAACAACGATAATAGAGATGAGATTTAGTTACGATATAATTGTAGTTGGTGGAGGTCACGCGGGATGCGAAGCCGCAGTTGCAGCAGCAAAGCTAGGAGCAGACACTCTTCTGGTCACGATGGATATGGAGAAAGTAGCAGCAATGTCGTGCAATCCGGCTGTGGGCGGAGTAGCGAAAGGACAAATTGTCCGGGAAATCGATGCGCTTGGAGGGCAGATGGGTATCATTACCGACAAATCAACCGTTCAATTCCGTATGCTAGGACGTTCGAAAGGGGCTGCGATGTGGAGTCCTAGGGCACAATGCGATAAATATATTTTTTCAAAAAACTGGCGAGAAGTTTTAGACACAACTCCTAATCTATCGATGTGGCAGGACTCTGTAACTGAGATACTAACAGACGACAATAGAGTAATAGGAGTGAAAACCCTAATGGGGGTTACTTTCAAAGCGAGTAGAGTAGTGTTAACCTGCGGAACATTCCTAGGTGGTCTAATGCACGTTGGTCAATCAACGGCAGCAGGAGGCAGAGCAGGAGATATGGCATCGTATGGAGTAACAGAATCGCTAGTAAAATTAGGCTTCGAAGCTTCGAGAATGAAGACTGGTACACCCGTAAGAATTGATGGCAGAACTATAGATTTTAGCGTTATGGAGGAGCAGTTTGGCGACGAAAATCCTTCGAAATTCTCGTTTTCCAACACAACGAAGGCAGTCGAGAAACAGTTATCTTGCTACTTGGTTTACACCTCTAACGAGGTTCACGACACACTAAGAACTGGATTTGACAGATCACCTCTATTTACAGGAACAATCAAGGGAATCGGACCACGTTACTGTCCTAGTATCGAGGATAAACTACGCACTTTCGCCGAAAAAGAGTCACATCAGTTGTTTCTCGAACCGGAAGGCAACACAACAAATGAGTACTACTTAAACGGCTTCTCTTCATCACTTCCACTTGAGGTTCAAGTAGAAGCACTGAATCAAATAAAAGGACTAGAGAATGCTCAAATTTACCGTCCCGGATACGCAATAGAGTATGACTTTTTCCCTCCAACTCAACTTAAACACACCCTAGAAACCAAACTAATTGAGGGACTCTTCTTTGCAGGACAGATAAACGGCACAACAGGCTATGAGGAGGCTGCTGCACAAGGCTTAATAGCAGGAATAAATGCAGCGCTGGCACTAACAAACAAAGAACCACTGCAACTAAGACGTGATGAAGCATACATCGGAGTATTAATTGACGACCTAGTAACAAAAGGCGTTGACGAGCCATATAGAATGTTTACGTCGAGAGCCGAGTACAGAATACTTCTCCGTCAGGATAATGCAGATGGACGACTAACTCCAATAGGTAGAAAAGTCGGTCTTGTTGATAACCAACGTTGGTGCGAATTTGAAGCAAAACAAGAAAGAATTAAGGAGCTAAGAAAAGCCCTAAAACAGATGAGCGCAGCGCCAGATGAGACAGAAAAATACTTCGAGGAGCTAGTACAGCCAAACATTACTCAACGACGACCACTACAAACAATACTAACTAGAAACAACGTTACAATCGAAGGATTAGCGACACATATTGCCGATTTTAAAGAGAAAATCGAGGAGTTAAAGCTCAATCAAGAGGAGATTGAATTTATAGAAATAGCGACAAAATACGAGGGTTATATTGAACGAGAAAAGAGTTCTGCAGAGAAGATGCAAAGATTGGAAAACCTCAAAATCCCAGAACAATTTGATTTTAACACACTAAAATCTCTCTCAATAGAATCGAGGCAAAAACTAACAAAAATTCGACCAAACACAATAGGTCAAGCATCAAGAATTCCTGGTGTATCGCCAGCAGATATTAATGTAATGCTAATTTATTTTGGCAGATAAACCGAGTTTAATAAACATGTGTTCCACGTGGAACATAGCACACTAATCACTAATAATGAAAGAGTTAATCAACTATAACGAATTAGGACTACCGATCTCTACTAAGTGGCAAAAAAGTGTTGCTAAAACCATAAAGAAGATATTTGGCATCGAAAAACTTAACCAATTCTATAACTCAATAGAAAAGGATAAAGGGGCTAAAATATTTTGCGAAGAGGTAATAGAGAAAATCGGCATAACAATTGAGTTGAACGGCGAAGAAATCAACAAATGCATCAAAGACAAAGGAGCATTTATCGCGGTATGCAACTACCCCAACGGGGGTGTTGACGGACTAGCAATGCTTGCAACACTGCTAAAATACAGAGAGGATGTTAAACTAATCGGCAACTATATATTGAAGAAAATAGAGCCGATAAGTAACAATGTAATAGAGATAGACAACTCTATCGGTAGTAAAAAAAATATAATAAGCGGTCTAAAAGAGTCACTGGAACACCTACAAAAGGGAGGAGGATTGATAATCTTTCCTGCCAAAAAGGTGAGCACATACGGAGAGGTAATAGGAAGAGTTGAAGAGTCGGAATGGGACAAAAGAGTAATAAAACTAATTCAGAAATCAAATGTTCCAATTATTCCGATATCAATAGGGGGAAATAATAGCACAAAATATCATATACTAAATAAAATCAACTCTAAACTAGGCGACGCAAGACTAATAAAGGAGATATTTAACAAAAAAGGAGAAACAATAGATATAATATTAGGAAGAGAGATTAAACCTGAACAAATCAGAACTATCACAAAAACAGAAGATATCGAAACACTACTCAAAGCCAAGTTAAAGATTCTCAATATAACAGAGCAGGAGCGTAGAATCAGCATAGGCGAACAGTCAGACAAATCAACACCAAACAAGAAAGAGAGAATCAACAACTGTCAATACCTAGAGGGAAAAATTGAATATAGTTTTAATAAAGAGATTTCTAAAGAGATAAACACACTAACTAAGGGCAACAAAATATTCTCATATAAAGACTTCGACTTTTTCATTACAAATAAAGAGAATCGTACAAATAGCACGAAATATATCGAAGAATTTCTCTGTTCAGCATTAAGCAACAACGACAACAAAGAAGATACAAAAGCTGGAAAAGAGCACAATTACTACCTAATCTGTTTCGACAAGAGCAACGATAAGCTTGTAGCAGTCGCAGAGGTAGGACTTGGAAAAGAGATACTATCAGAAAAAGGAGTAATAGATGAATTTTATTCATATAAATACTTTGAATTCTCAAGAAAATTTATTCCAACACTACGTGAAACAGCAGAGATCGGGCGTCGAACAATAGACACCGAATACACATCAGCAGAGAGAGTGCGAAGATTATTATGGAGAGCTGAGATTGAGATGATACACAAACTTCCTGGAGTAAACAACATAATAACAACACTTGGGGTATGCTCATCAAGCTCTAACACAGCAATCAACCTAGTTACATCAGAGATTACACTAAACAACTTTGAAAGAAGATACAGAAAAGAGCTAGAAGCACGAAACTCAATAAGCACAATAAACAATGGAGGTTTAGACCGAAAAACTATTAACAGAATCAACGACCTCAATCAACTCAGAGAGATTATTAAAGATGCAGACCAAACTATAAATCTATATACACCAATACTCAACTATTACATATCAAAGGGAGCAAAGGTAATAGCAATGTACAAGACAGAAGAGAACAACACAAAGAGTGCATATGCACTAGTAATGATAAACAAAGAGAGTACTAGAGCTAAAAGCGATCAATTGTTCCACGTGGAACAAACAATATAAATTACTAAAAATGAGTAGAGTAAACAGAAGTAGACTTGAAGATTATCTGTCGTCAGACTACATAGAAGCATCAATTACGCTCAATTCTAAAGCCCCTACAATGGTTTATGTCGAAGGATACGACGACATAACATTTTGGCGAACCGTTTTTGACGAGTTCGAGGAGGGAGATAAAGAACGAAAATTCGAAGTAACTACTCCTGTGCGAAATGATTTGGCAAAAGGCAAAAAAGTAGTGTTAAGTTTTGCTCAAAAGGCAGGGAAAAATCTACTTCTATGTGTTGATTCAGATTTTGATTATCTGTTTAGCGGTTCAACCGAAGTTTCGAGAGAGGTAAACCAAAATCCCTACATTATTCAAACATATATCTACGCTATCGAGAACCTACTCTGTCTGCCTACTTCGCTCGACTCGTTAGCTACAAGAATCACCCGCAACGATGCAATAATTTTTGATTTCGTAAGATTCTGCGCCGAGTACTCCGAGGCTATCTACAATCTATTCGTTTGGTACTATTTTGCAGCAAAAAACAACAAACCCCAAATATTAACCTTGTCCGAATTTCGAAACATCGCAAAACTCAACTACCTCGATATGGAGGATAACGGAGCAGAGACGATTGGATACATCGAAAGACAAGTAAAACGAAAAGTAGCAAACTTAGAGCAAAAGCATCCATCGATGATAGATAGGGTAGAGCAGACAAAGAATGATTTAAAAACAAAAGGAGTTAGACCAGACCAGACCCACTTGTGGGTTCAGGGTCATTTTTGGCAAGACAATGTCGTAAAAGTCATACTATCAAGCATTTGCAATAAACTACGACAAATGCGAATCGAAGAGATAACAAATTCTACCCAAAACTCTCTGACTAAGCGCAACGATATAAGTTCATATAACAACGCTCTACGTGATATTGATACTGTTGTGACAGATAATACCCTATACCAGAAAACAGAGTATTTCAGACCCATTTATGAGCGAATTTCGAGTATCCTAAGTTCATAGAACACTCGGAAGAGCACACGTCTGAACTCCATACACATTCAGAAATCTCGTATGCCGTC
>CAMTOL010000123.1 GCA_947074135.1 uncultured Rikenellaceae bacterium | reverse complement strand
CCTGCTGAATCCAGAGACGATACGTCGGGAAACACGAGACACAAAAATCCAACAATGCGTGTACTCACCTCGCCGAGACGTGCACAAGAGAACCCAGCAACTGTGGCACTACCCGACGTGGGAGTGCTAAGCCCACTAAGCATACGCATAGCGGTAGTCTTTCCTGCCCCATTTGCTCCCAAAAAGCCAAAAATCTCACCTCGACGAACATCAAAACTGATGCTATCTACAGCCGTAAAGTCGCCAAATCGCTTAGTTAAATCCCTAGCCGTTATTACCAACTCGTCACTCATTACTTTTCGATTTTTTTGTCCAATATATACATAAAACAATCCTCAATCGATGGACGTATGCGTTCAATTTTAGCATCGTCATACCCCTTGTCTTTGAGATATGCAGAAAATTGCCACAAGTTTGGCTGCTCATCGAAGACTACGTGGTCGGCATCGCCAAATGCAAAACAGCTATGCACCCCTTCATACTCTCTTATATCGTTAAGCAGTTGCTTCATATTGGGGTGACTAACCGATAGTATAGGTTTGTCGAAACTATCGATAATAGCATCGGGTGTGTCAATTTTTAAGAATTTTCCATCTGCTATAAGTCCTATTCTGTCGCAACGGATAGCTTCGTCCATATATGGAGTTGATACCAAAATTGTAATGCCTTTCTCTCTGAGTTTGAAGAGCATATCCCACAGCTCTCGCCTCGAAACAGGGTCAACTCCCGTTGTTGGCTCGTCGAGAAAGAGAACGCTAGGTGCGTGAATCAGAGCACAGCAGAGAGCTAGTTTCTGTTTCATACCACCAGAGAGGTTCTTGGCTCTCCGTTTTTTGAACGGTTCGATTTGTTTGTATATATCTTCGATTAGGTGGTAGTTCTCTTCAATCGAGGTTTTAAACAGAGTAGCGAAGAATGTCAAGTTCTCCTCGACGCTTAGGTCGCCATAGAGCGAAAATCTGCCGGGCATATATCCGACCCTAGAGCGTATGGTTTTATAATCTTTTACAACGTCATACCCATCAACGGTTGCCGTTCCGTTTTTAGCAAGGAGTAGGGTTGTCATTATGCGAAATAGGGTAGTTTTACCTGCTCCGTCAGCACCTATGATGCCAAATATCTCGCCACGCTGTACGTCGAAAGTCACACCACGCAGAGCTTCGACTTTGGCGTAGCTATGCTCAATATCCCTTATCTCAATAGCAGTAGTGTTCATTAGATTTGAAACAAACAAAATAGGGCGAAAATTGGTCTAACATCACAAAGATATAATATTCAGCGCAAAAATTGACAATAATCTAACCTTTTTTGTATATTTGTGCTTTAACCCTAGTCTGTTCGTTTTAACAGCTATATATTCAATGGCTATGAAAAGAATACTCGCAACATTAACTATACTCTTAGCGATGCCGTTGCTCTGTTCTGCGCAACAACGTGTGACTATCGAGGAGTGCTACCAAAACGCCCAACAAAACTACCCTCTGATAGCTCGATACAGCCTTATTGAAAAAACTAAAGAGTACTCTCTCAAAAACGCTTCGCTCGCATACGTACCTAAGTTTGCTATCGATGCCCAAGCAACATACCAGACTCAAGTTATTGCACTTCCGTTCGAAATTCCCGGCATCTCTATCCCTTCGGTTTCCAAAGATCAATACAAAGCCTCAGCTGAGCTGCAACAAGCTATTTGGGACGGAGGAGTGGTTAGAGCCCAGCGCAAAAACCTAATGGCTACCGCCGATGCCGAACAAAAATCGTTAGATGTTGATATTTACGAACTTAGAGGTCGAGTGAACTCACTATTCTTTGGAGTTCTGCTGCTCGACAGACAGCTCGAAGCTACCGACCTGCTCAACGAGGAGTTATGGCGTAATTTTAGACTTGTTGAGAGTTATTTGGGAGGTGGAATTGCAACCTCAGCCGACCTCGATGCTGTTAGTGTTGAAATTATATCGAACAACCAACGTAGAGCCGCTATTGAATCCTCTCGTAAAGCCTATCTCGATATGTTGTCGATGCTTACTGGGTTGAGTGTTGGCGCAGTCGAAGAGCCATCGGCAGTGGAGGTTGACTACCATACAATTAACCGCCCAGAGATTGATATGTTTGAGGCGCAGCGCAGTGTTGTTGAGGCACAGAAGTATGCAATTTCGGCTAGAGGGTTGCCTCGTATCGGACTCTTTGTGCAGGGTGCATACGCAAATCCAGGATTGAACTTTTTTGAGTCGGGTTGGACACCTTATGCTATTGGGGGTGTGAAGTTAAGTTGGGATTTTTCGGGTTGGTACTCGTCGTCGAACGATAAAAAGTTAATAGAGATGCAAAAACGCAATATCGATGCTCTGGAACAGACCTTTAAGTTTAATACCAATCTCTCGCTCAAAGCAAATCTAGGCGAAATAGAGCGACTCAGAACACAACTCGAAGATGATGATAAGATTATTAGACTTCGAGGCAATGTGAAGCGAGCTGCACAGGCTAAGGTTGAGGGTGGAACAACTACTGTCAACGAGATGTTGAGAGAGGTTACTGCCGAGAACGAAGCAATAATAAAGCGTTCGACACACGAGATTGAACTACTTAAAGAGCTATACGACATTAAGTATAAAACCAATAACTAATGTTTGTAGAATTAATCAAAACGTCATCGAAACGAAGTTTTTAAGATTTAAGCTGTTAAATTGAATTTATAACAAAATTAGTATAAGGTTATGAAAAAGATTATTTTGCTGTTGTTGATGTTTATAGGACTCCTCTCTTGCCAAAACAACGAGGTTAACTGGGACGCAACTGGTACATTCGAAGCTACCGAAGTAACGGTTTCTGCAGAAGGTAATGGTGCAATTGAGTGGTTGTCGCTTGAAGATGGGCAACTGCTCGATAGTGGCGTCGTTGTCGGTTATATCGATACTATTCAACTCCATCTCAAAAAACTTCAGCTACTTGCTAGCAAAAGCGGAGCCATAAACCGCCGACTCGATATCGCAAAACAACTCGGTGCAGTCGAAGCCCAAATTGCGTGGCAGCAGAGCGAAAGACGTAGATTCGAAAAACTAGCCTCGCAAAATGCTGCAACACAAAAACAGGTCGATGATATCACAAATCAACTCCAAGTGCTCGAAAAACAGAGGATTGCTCAAAATTCGCAGATCAGCGCATCGAACCAAAGCATTACCGACGAAGCACTCGCTATCGAAACGCAAGTGGCGCAAATCGATGACCAAATCAACCGTTGCGCAATTGTTAGCCCAATCGGCGGTACAGTTCTTATACGTTATGCTGAAGCGGGTGAGTTTGCTTCGACTGGTAAACCACTCTTTACGATTGCAAACCTCGAACAGATATATCTTAGAGCCTATATTACAGCTAGTCAGTTAACTCAAATGAAGCTAGGGCAAACTGTAAAGGTCTATTCTGATTCTGGAGCAGATGGACAGAAAGAGTATGCTGGAGTGGTTGAGTGGATTAGCTCTCGTGCCGAATTTACACCTAAAAGCATTCAAACTCGTGACGAGAGAGCAAACCAAGTCTATGCGGTCAAAATAAGGGTCAAAAATGATGGCTATCTCAAAATAGGTATGTATGGGCAAGTGGTAATCAATTGACAATGTTTAGTGGTTAATTTTCAAATCACAGATAACAGATCACAATTTATGAATGAGATAGGTAGGCGTGGAGAGCAAATTGCTCAGCAATATTTGCGACAAAATGGATTCCAAATAGTAACAACTAATTGGAGTGATGGTCGTGGAGTTCACTGCCGAGGCGAAATTGATATCGTTGCCCAGAAGAATGGCGCATACTATTTCGTTGAGGTCAAATGCAGAGCTAACGATTCTAGTTTTGGTGACTTCTCGCCTGAGTCCGCGTTCGATAGTCGAAAAATTGAGAAGTTTAAACGTGCAGCAACCTCTTTTCTGCGTCAAAATCGAGTTGAAACAGACTTCTATTTTACCCTTATTGCAATAAATCTATTGCAAAATGGAGGGAGCGATCTTCGTATTTATGAAAACATATTGTTGTAAATAGATTTTTTGTTTTAAAAAAAATATTGGTTATATAACAATACAACTACTATGAGAGTGATATAAATCACTCTCTTTTTTTTGTCTGCTGATTATGAGATTGTTAATTGTCTTTTTTGGTTTCTTAAAAAATTACAATTAAACATAAAAAACAGACTGGGTTTAAGTTGTAAATCGGTGTCATTTGTTGGTGCAAACAAATCTAATATAAGTCAAAGATAACCTTTTTGGTACGTCATTTGACCTCATTTGACCATACCATAGCTTAGATTTCGATACATTTCAGTTGAGATAAGAGCGATTGTCTTACCACCAAGATTTAAAAAATATCACTGTATTTTATCCTATTGCGATATGTTTACGGAGTGGTGTAGCTATGACTGCAGATTAATTTTTAACCATAAAAAAATAAAACAAAATGAAAAAAATTCTTTTACTTGTTGTGACTTTGTTTACCATTGTATCGTGCTCAAAAAGCGGAGATGAGCCTCAAAATCTAGGCGATTTGCAAACTATGGAGCTAAATTTTGCAAGGACTTCGCTAGTGAATTCAAAAACGGTTGAGAGTCAAATGAACACAGTACCTCCTACTATCTCTTCTGCTTATGTGCTTTTCAAAAGCGGTTCAACTGTACTAAGACGCTATGATTTTACTATTGATGATTTGTCTGCAATTAATACTGGTGCAGCCTATAGCCAAACAGTAAAAATAGAGAATGTTCCCTCGTCGGTAAATGAGGTTGAAGTATATGCAAATGGTGCTGTTGATATTGCAAATGTTAACAACAACCAGATGAGTGGTACTGCTGTGCCAATGTATGGTGTGACAAACGCAATTACAGATGGTGGTGTTAATGCCGATGGTCATACACTTAAAATCTGTACAGTTGTACTCAATCCTGCTTTGTGTCGTGTTGAGGTTGTAGGAGCTATTTCAGTTGATGCCGCTACAAATGGAGTTAGCGAGGTTAAAGTAACTGCTGTTTATATTAACAATATCAAAACATCGAGTACAGGAACTCCTCTATTGGCTGTAGGCGATGAAGTAGCTAAAGATTGGAAATCGCCTACAAACTATGCTGTTGGTAGCGATTATGAAAAAATGTATGACTCAGGTCTGAGTGATATTGGAATCGATATGGCAGCTGGTTATCACCTTTTTGAGCAATCGACAACAGAAACCTTAGAGGCTGAAATAACAGGTAAAATGCCTCACGTGATTCTAAAAGTTGAGGTTAAAGATGCTACTGGAACTTTGATGCCAGACAAGAAGTTTATTACAATTCCTAAGTTTACGGTGGGAGGCGCAATATTGACTACAATTGAGGCTGGTAAATTGTATCGCATCAATATTTCATCACTCTCTTCTTTGTTTAAGAAAACAGGGGCAATTATAACAGACCCAACAGACTCATATCCAGAGGCTGGTAAAGTAGATATTAACTGTACAGTTGAGGTTAAGGCTTGGGATATCGTTGACGTTACTCCAAATGTGTAGTGCCTAGCAGTTTAGAAAAGAGTAAGGTAGGGCGAAACTTACCTTACTCACTATGAAGTCGATTATATAACTTATGTAATGAATACTACTCTCAATAAAGCCATTGTCGTATCCTTTTTAACTTTTTTAATGATAAGTTGTGTCAAAGAACCGATAGGCAATTGTCCCTCTTCGTCTATCTATCTATCATATTACTACACTCTCAACAAAGAGAGTGTAAATAAATTTGAGAATGAGATAAATCATCTTATGCTCTATGTGTTTGATAGTAGTGGGCTATATTACGACAATTATGAAGTGACTGATAAGGCGCAACTCACTAATGACAACTCCATCAAGTTGGATTTGCCTCCTGCTCTATGGAAGATTGTTGCAGTAGGTGGCGATTTGGAGAGCTTCGATATATCGGACGGAGGTCAGGGAAAACAGGTTTCGATTTCTAAAGCAGCCTCAACACTTCAAAGAGGAGTCAGTACGTTAAGCGATTTCAGATTAGGACTCAAGGTAACGGACGACCCTAATGATGCTGATACACTGTTTTCGGAGTTGTCTAAAACGCTTTATTATGGACAGTATGTCGAGATAGAGAGTCAACGAGGAGTAGATGTTAGTCGAAGGGTGTCAGTTACAAACAATGTTAAGAATATAGTTGTTAAGATTGGAGGTGTTTCATACTTATCGTCGGCTGTTCAGGTGCGAGGAGTAGAGCAGGATTTCAAAGTCTCGACCTCTCTCTCAAACTCAACACTAGGATACGATAACGAAGTGCATAGTACGTCAAAACAGATTCGGTATGTTCAGCCAACAGTTTCGCAAGGAGATACTGTAAGGTGTGATATGAGGGTTTTGAGGCTTCATCAGACAAATGCGAGTGGAGTGGTTACTGTCGAGAGTCCTCATATTACAGGCGGAGGAGTGACAATTCCTTTGGTGTCGACTATAATGAGTAACCCTCAATATAAGACGCAAGAGGATTTGGATAGAGAGGATACATTTGAGTTTGTTGTCACGGTTAATTCCGATTTTGAAACTACAATCAGTGTTAATGGTTGGGTGGTAGTAAATATTGAAGGTGAGATATGAAACGGTTAACAATATACTTGAGCAAGATATGGTTAGAACACACTCTCTCTATTGGCATTGTGGTTGCTGTAGTTTCGTTTGTAGGTTGTCAAAGATTAGATAAGAGTTTAGTGAGCTCTGAGGATAGTGAACTGGAGATGGAGATTAGTGTCCCATACTCTAAATCATCTGTTGTGGGGAGTAGTTCGGAGGATAGGGTTGATAAGCTCCGAATTATTGTTTTCGCTGTCGATGCAAGTGGAAATAACCCTGTACTCTATTTGAATAAACTTTACCAAGGTACAGA
>CAMTOL010000122.1 GCA_947074135.1 uncultured Rikenellaceae bacterium | reverse complement strand
TAAACTTGGTTGTGGGATTCAATGTAAACGGAGTACTTAAGATGTATGTAAAGGGAGGGGTGATGGTCGTAAAGTGGGCTTGCCGACTGCAAATATTGGTCTGCGTAAGGATTGTAATTTAGCTAATGGCGTATATTTTGCTAAGGTCTATATCGACGATGTTGATTATGGCGCCTTGCTCTCTAGTGGAGTTCGTCCTACGGTTCAGAGTGGTCTAAAGCCAAATGCAGAGTGCTTTGTTTTGGACTTTGATGGTAATGTATACTCAAAGATTATTACTGTGACACCCATTACCTTCTTACGGGATGAGATGAAATTTTCTTCGCTTGAGCAACTTAAAGCTCAACTTATCCTCTATGTTTCTGCTGCGCGTAGATTAGAAGTTTATAGTTAGTTCTTTTGCTTTTCTTAGAACTTCTGATTCTTATAATAAATGAGTTATATTACAATTAATATTAATTATCAATTAACTTTAAATTTTTTATATACAATGGAAAAGTCAATCAAAGGTACTAAAACTGAAAAGAATCTTCTTGCCTCTTTTGCAGGTGAATCGCAAGCTCGTAATCGCTACCAAATGTTTGCAAAACAGGCTCGTAAAGAGGGTTATGAGGTTATTGCAAAGTTTTTTGAAGAGACTGCAGAAAACGAGCGCCAACACGCAAAACAGTTTTTTAATTTCCTCGAAGGCGGTATGGTCGAGATTACAGCATCATATCCAGCCGGTATTGTTGGCACTACTGCTCAAAACCTTAAAGAGGCAGCAGAGGGAGAGTATGAGGAGTGGCACGATTTATACACCTCAGCGGCGACTATTGCAGAGCAGGAGGGATTTTTAGATATTGCTCGTAAGTTCCGTCAGATTGCGGCTATTGAGAAGCATCACGAACAGCGTTATCGTGCATTGTTAGAAACTGTTGAAGCTCGGTCTGTATTCAAAAAGGCAGAAGAGCAGATTTGGCGTTGCAGAGAGTGTGGTCACGAACATATCGGCAATCAAGCACTTGAAATGTGTCCTGTTTGTAACCATCCACAAGCATTCCAAGAGATAAAATGCGATAAATTCTAATTTATGTTCTGGAACATAAAAAATAGGGGCTCGATACAATTTTTAAGTATCGAACCCTCTTTGTATTTAGCCTCTTTAAGTGGTGTAGAGGTAGCGTTTGATGCTGCGTTTTGGCGTTTTTTCGAACTCATCAGGATATAGCACCACATCGCTAATCTGCTCATAAGGTGCAACCAATTTGTTGAGCTCGGCAATGTTTGCTTTCATTATCTCTTTGAGTACCTTATGGTCGCGAGCACCGATATTGTCCAATCCATCGTAGTCAGGATAGATTAAAGCAATCAATTTGCCTTCACGCTCTACTACCAAACTCTCCATTATGCAAGGCATATTGTTGAGTTTACTCTCAATCTCTTCAGGGTAGATATTTTGCCCATTTGAGCGGAGAATCATAGTTTTAGAGCGACCTCTAATGTAGATAGTTTCGTCATCGGCAGTTGAGCCCATATCGCCTGTGTGTAGCCACCCCTCCTCATCGAGAACGGCACGAGTTGCCTCTTCGTTTTTGTAGTAGCCCATCATTACGTTCTCGCCTCGAACACAAATCTCACCAACTCCACTAAGTGTCTCTCGGTCTGCAATCTTTACTTCCATAATATCGGGTAGAATCTTTCCGCAAGATGCCGACTTAAACTCTTGTGGCCAAGCGTAGCTAATAAGTGGTCCACACTCGGTCATACCATAACCAACTGTAAAAGGAAACTTAATTTTCATCAAAAACTCCTCGACATCTCTGTTGAGTGCTGCGCCACCAATAATTACGTGGTTAAATTCGCCTCCAAATGCCTCGATAAGTTTCTTACGTATAATGCTGTAAATTCCATTGTCGAGCAGAGGTACTTTAAGAGCAAACTTTGTGGTTTGCTTTTGCAACATTGGAAGAAGTTGCTTTTTGTATATCTTCTCAATAATTAGGGGTACTGTGAAAATCATATTTGGTTTAACCTCTGCCAGAGCTGCCATCAATACCTTTGGTGCAGGAATCTTACCCAACATCGTAACGTGAGTTCCCGACATTAGAGGATATAAGAAGTCGAAAGCGCAACCATAAGCGTGTGCTAGCGGTAAGAATGCCAATGCTCGTGAGCCTGGGAAGTGTACTCCGAGATGACGACCAAAAAGAACATTACCTGCTAAGTTGTTTCCACTTAGCATAACACCTTTCGAGAAGCCTGTTGTGCCACTTGTGTAGTTGAGTAGCACCATTTCAGAGTTTGGAGTGTGGTAGAACTCTAAATTTTCGGGTTTTAATCCGTTGGGATAACGCATCGAAAATGTTTTCTCTGCATCGCAGTCGTGATAACGTTTGTGGTAGAGTTCATCTACAAAGTATGTAGAAAAATCGTCGAGCGAGAATGTTGCACGAATGTTAGTTAAATTATCTTGATCTAATATCTCGTAGAAGTGTTCCCCTGCAAATAGTACCACGCTATCGGAGTGGTTGATGATGTGTTGAACATCATTTGCATTGAAATCCTGCAAAATCGGCACAATCACAGCGCCATAGGTAATAGCGGCCATAAATGCAGTACCCCAACGAGGAGATGCACGTCCGATAAGTGCAATTTTATCACCCTTTTGTACGTCAAGAGTCTCGAACTTAATATGCAAGCGAATAATTTGTTCACTAAGCTGAGAGTAAGTGAAAGTCTCTTTTTTGAAATAGTCGGAAAGAGCAGGGCGTTCCCAATTCTCTTTGAAGGCTTTTTCGTAAAGCTCAATAAAATTTTCTTGAATCATATTATTGTGATTTATGATGTGTGGTTTGTGATGTGTGTAGAAAGAAATAATAATAATGTTTCAAATCGCACATCACAAAAAAAACTATTTGCGCTCAATAAAGTGTTTTTGCGATTTAATCAAGTTACGAGATTGAAGCAGCATAGTCTTAGTTTCGTTAATGATAGCTAAGTACAAAGTTGATGCCTTAGTGCTTGAACTGTCATCTATTACACGCTTAACCTGGTTTTTGATTGATATGGCTAGCAAATCAAATAGTTTGTCACGTTTCTCGAGTGTTGCGTCCAATCTTGAGAAATCGCCAGTACGAAGCATATAGTTCATCATTTGATAAACAGCACCTGTAGAGAAGTTAATCTCACGCAGGTCGTTAATTTGATCGGACGTCAATCCTTCGTGGTTGTTATTGATATGGTCGAACGCAGGTCGAGTGATGTGTATAAGTGCTTTTGCCACCTCGTTGAGATAGTCAGCAACTTGAACGTAGTAGTGACCTGTGTTAACGTCGTTGGCTGCTAGTTCGCGAAGCACTGGTAGTACTTGGTGTTTTCGTTCGTGTGCCTGTTCGAATAGCTCTTCCGACTCACGCATAGCCTCTTTGAGTAGTTTTCTATCTTCGTCGAATAGTCCACGCAATGTCTTGTTGTAGATCTGTGTCATCTTCTCCATTGCTTCGCAAATATCGTCAACCGAACGCTCTACAATCGAACGCTCATCTGCTTCAAAAGCATCTTGTTGAATCTTCTCCTTCTTGCGACGACGAGCAAACATAACCCTGCTTTGGATCAACAAGAAAGCACAAAGTGTAGCTAGTCCGTAAACAGCAAAATCACTACCATACATCAACGCCATAGCTACTGCAAAGGCAACTGTAAAGGCGATAAATGCAGTCAGGAACCAACCTGAAATAACTGTTAATACGCCAGTAATACGGTAAACAGCTGTTTCACGTCCCCACGCTCTATCGGCAAGCGATGTACCCATAGCTACCATAAACGTAACATAAGTGGTCGAAAGTGGCAGTTTGAGCGATGTTGCCATTGCAATAAGTATTGAAGCCGATGTTAGATTTACAGTTGCACGAATCAAGTCGAAAGGAGCTTTATCCTCAGCGCAATCGACGCAAGGTTCGAAACGCTTCTCAAGCCAGTTTTGAAAGCCCATAGGCGCCACTTTCTGGTAGCGTTTATTGATTTTCATTGCAGAACGAACAATGCCACGAGAGGCTGGAGTCGAACCAAAACGCTCAATGCCACTGTCTTGACGCGAGAGGTTAATCTCGGTGTCTGATACAGAACGAGCTTTTTTCGAGAACCAAAGCGTAACGGTCATAATAACACCTGCCGCAAAGAGATAAATCCACTCAACCTGAATAGGTCCTGCTAGTTCACTCATTTTTAGAGTCGAAATATCACCTCCTGCTGCTGCTGTTGCCGATGCAATATCGAACGACGACTTACCTGCCATAAAGACCCCGATAAAGTTTACAAGGTCATTACCTGCAAAAGCAAGTGCTAGTGAGAGTGTACCTGCTAGTACGGTCAGTTTCAAAATATTGAGTCTGAAGACCCACTGCAAAAATGCCATAAATATAGTCCAAAAGACAAACGAGCCACCTAGTATCAACATAGTGCTAGTTGAGTTGATAAACTCTTTCATATCTGCATTTAGCAGCGTTGTGTCTTTGAGTCCCTTAAATACAGCAAAATATGATATAGCAGTTAGCGCAACGCCACACCACAAAGAGCCGATATATTTAAATGACTTTTTGTAGCGGAACGAGAAAATAGCTCTAGTAATAAACATCACAACAATACCTGTTGTAAAGGCTATAACAACCGAGCTAAGAATACCCGAAATGATGGCAAGTGCTTTGCTCGAGTTGATGTATTCTGATAGTGGTAGAACTGCATCTGGAGGTGCGTTCCATATATTTACAAGTGCAACAGCTACCGATGCTCCAAGAAGTTCGAAGACTAACGAAACGGTTGTCGAGGTTGGAAGTCCAAAGGTGTTGAACATATCGAGCAGAATAACGTCGGTAAACATAACTGCTAAGAAAATCATCATCACCGAATTGAAGTCGAACTGACCTGGGAAAAATACTCCACTTCGGGCGACCTCCATCATTCCACTCGAGAAAATTGCTCCAAAGAGGATACCAACTGAAGCAACAGTCATAATTACCCAACGAGGTGCGGCTTTACTGCCAATGGCAGAGTTTAGAAAGTTCACCGCATCGTTCGATACCCCCACAATGAGGTCAGACACAGCAAGTGCCATTAGGATAGTAATAATTACAATGTAAATAGGATCCATATATTTTTTTATTTGTGATCAGTGATTTGTGATGTATGGAAAAGAAATAATAATGATGTTTTACATCATACATCACAAATTACTATATTTTAATCGTGTTTATGCTGTTAGCTTTAATATTTACTGATGTCGCTTTGCCGTCAATTGCTATGTTCAAAGTTTTATCTACACCATCTTTTTCTATAAAAAGAACAACAATTGAGCCGTCATTATTTTTAAAGGCAATAAACTCATTGGCATCACCACTAGCTTTTAAGTATTTTGCTCCTTTTTCCACAAAATGCGAAATATGTTTCATCAAGTAATACTCATAAGTGAAACGATAGGTCGAGTTTTCGGGATTAACGACAATTAGTGAGTTTTGAGCCCAACCCCAACGACTTATACCACCCTCGTCGAGAGAAATGTTCCAATAGTCATAAACCGAAACGCCATTGTCGAAGAAGTGTTTCAATAAACCCCAAGAGTGCAGAAGCCCCTCCCAGTCATTTTTACCATTGCCACACTCTTGTTCGGTTTGGTAGAGCGGTAGTTCTGGATATTTTTTGTACACATCACCAATAGCGCCCTTACCAGCCCACTGAAAACCTGCTCCTTTTATATATTTTGAAGCTGCTGCATCTTGAAGAATAGTATCGACCATAAGGTAGTTTTCACGCTCCATTGTGCCAAAGAGAATATCGACTCCAACCTCGTTCATCGCTTCGCCTAGGTAGTTGCCAATAAAGTTTGCCAATCCATTAGCAGTCCAGCAACAGCTAGGGAAGGTCTGAGCTGAGTTAAACTCATTTTGAGGCATAACTGCGTAGATGTCAATTCCTTGTTCTTTATAACTGTTGATAAACTTCTTGAAATATTGTGCATAGGCGCTCAAATATTTCGGGTCTTGAACAAACATATCTGTACCTTCGTAACCAACTTGTTCAGGTTTCAGACCGTTGTGGTACTGCTTGGCAATCCACTCAGGGCTAAGTGCTGAGGCGTAGTGCTTGTTGTACTTCATCCACGTAGGAGGGCACCAAGGCGAAGCCCAAATTTTCAGGTTTGGTTGATATTTGAGTGCGGTTTTGATAAATGGGATAAGAGTTTTATGATCGTTTTCGATTGAAAACGAAGCCATTTCGAAGTCGCCATCAGTTTCGTTATAAGAGTACCAGTCCAGCGAAAAATCGTTTGCTCCGAGTGGCATACGGCAAATCGAAAAGTTTGCAGCGTTGTTTGGTGTGAATAGTTCGTTGAAAATATCTGCACGTTCCTGTTCGGTTAGTCTGCTAAGAGATGTCCAGCCCAACTCATTGAAACAAGCTCCAAAACCCTCGACAGTTTGACCGTTAGACTCTGGGTTGGTTGTAATAATAATGTTTTTTGTTATGCTTGGTTTTGCATCGGTAACACTCTGAATTACTTCTACAAATGAGTTACTTTGGTCGGTGTAGAAGTGCGTCACTTTAGGGGTTGAAACGCAACCAACACAAAGAAGTGCGATTGAGATAATACAAATTGTTCTAAGGTTGAATCTTTTCATAAGTTTATTTGATATTTAGTAGTGGGGCAGCTATAGCATTGCGAGGGTTTTGCGAATAATATCCTCGGTCGTAAGATTTGGCTCGGTTGTAACCACTTTTTTGACAGCTTTCTCGGTAGCAACCTTCGCGAAACCGAGTACCATCAGTGATTCACGTGCTACTTGTGTTTTGTCTGTTTATTCAACTGACACCTATGAGCTCGCAAGGTCCGAGGAGTGGCCAAATAATGACACAACCGTAACACTAAGCTTAACAATGCCAAGTCCGGCTGT
>CAMTOL010000121.1 GCA_947074135.1 uncultured Rikenellaceae bacterium | reverse complement strand
GACACTCTTTGACCTTTCTTTATTGTTTTATTTAAATGGCTGAATTAGTGAAAAAAATATGAAAAAATATTTAAAAAATGTTGCTAATTAACAGATATTTACTACCTTTGCAGCTCTTTGCTGTATTTTGTAGAAGTGTATTGCTAGCGATAACGCATTGATTATCAATTAAATAAATTAAACAAAAAAGTCAAAAAAATGACAGATCCTATCGCAGACTTTCTGACACGTATCAGAAACGCAGTGAAAGCCAATCACAAAGTGGTTGAAGCTCCTGCATCAAAAATCAAGAAGGAGATTGCACGTATCCTTCACGAACAGGGTTACATTTTGGCGTACAAGGTGGACAAAAACGAAAAAGGTTTTGAGACTATCAAAATCGCGTTGAAATACCACCCAGAGCTGAAAACTCCTGCTATCAAAACTCTAACTCGCGTATCTCGCCCAGGTCTTCGCCAGTACTCTAACGCAACTAATATGCCTAAAGTATTGAACGGTCTTGGTATCGCTATCGTTTCAACATCGGCTGGTGTTATGACTGACAAAGCGGCTCGTGCTGCTAACGTTGGTGGCGAAGTGCTTTGCTACGTTTGCTAATAAACGAATTGACAATTGACAATGAATAATTGACAATTGGCATTTTCGAAAGGAAGAGAAATAATTTTTTAAACAAATAAAACACAAAAAAAATGTCAAGAATTGGTAAAGCACCTGTGACGATACCAGCTGGAGTTACTGTAACAGTAAGCTCTGACAATGTGGTTACCGTGAAAGGGCCTTTGGGACAATTGTCGCAAAAGGTTGATGCTGATATCACTGTTTCAATTGAAGATGGAACGCTATCAGTTACCCGTCCAACCGATCAACCACGCCACCGCTCAATGCACGGTCTATATCGCGCACTTATTAACAATATGGTAGTTGGTGTATCGCAAGGATATGAAATCAAACAAGAGTTTGTAGGCGTTGGTTACAAATGTGAGGTTAAAGGTCAAATTATCGAAATGAGCCTTGGTTACTCTCACGATATTCATATGATGATTCCGGTTGAAGTTAAAGCAGAAGCAGTTACAGAGAAAAAGAATAACCCTATTCTTACTCTTAAAAGTATCGACAAACAACTTGTTGGTCAAGTGGCAGCTAAAATCCGCTCACTTCGTAAACCTGAACCATATAAAGGTAAAGGTATTAAATTTGTTGGCGAACAACTTCGTCGCAAAGCAGGTAAATCAGCTAACTCTAAATAACGCATCATAAATTATGGCACTAACAAAAATTCAAAGACGTGCACGTATTAAGATGCGTGTTCGAAAAGTGGTTAAAGGCACAACTGAGAAACCACGTTTGACTGTTTTTCGCAGCAACAAACATATCTATGCTCAAATCGTAGATGATCTAAAAGGAACAACTCTTTGCCAAGCTAGCTCTATCGATAAAGAAGTAGCAGCTAAAATCACTAAAGAGATGGACAAAAAAGCAGCTTCAGTAGTTGTAGGTAAAGCAATCGCAGAGAAAGCAGTAGCAGCTGGTATCAGCGAAATCGCTTTCGATCGTAACGGTTTCCTATACCACGGACGTATTAAACAACTTGCAGACGCAGCTCGCGAAGGCGGACTTAAGTTCTAACCTTTTTAAAGAAAGAAAAAAGAATGGATAATGTAAAGAAAGTTCGCACAAGCGACATCGAATTAAAAGATAGATTGGTAAGCATCCAACGTGTTACAAAAGTAACTAAGGGTGGTCGTACTTTTTCGTTCTCTGCTATTGTAGTGGTTGGTAACGAAAATGGTATTGTAGGTTATGGACTAGGTAAAGCATCGGAGGTAACATCGGCAATTGCTAAAGGTGTTGAAGATGCAAAGAAAAACTTGGTTCGTATCCCTGTTCTCAATGGCACAATTCCTCACTTCCAAGAGGCTCGTTTCGGCGGTTCTCAAGTAATTATTCGCCCAGCAGCTCCTGGTACTGGAGTTATCGCAGGTGGTGCAATGCGTGCAGTGTTGGAGAGTGTTGGTATTCACAACGTACTTGCAAAAAGTAAAGGTAGTTCGAACCCTCACAACTTGGTAAAAGCAACTTTTGCTGCTCTTCTTGAGCTTCGTGATCCTATCACTATTGCTCAAGTTCGCGGTGTGAAACTAAGCAAAGTATTCAACGGATAAATCCAATTTTGAATTATGAATTACGAATTGTGAATTATGGGTTATTTACTATAGCTTTTAAATAAAAACAGTTCAAAATTCAAAACTCAAAATTCAAAATTCAAAGAAAAATGGGAATTATTAAAATAACACAAACTCGTAGCCGAATCGGTGCAACTGCAATCCAAAAGGCTAATTTAGATGCGCTTGGACTTAAGCGCAACTATAAGACCGTTGAGCACAATGCTTGTCCAGAAATCTTGGGTATGGTCGAAAAAGTTAAACACTTAGTAAAAGTTGAGGAGGTAAAATAAGATGAATTTATCAACACTTAAATCAGCTGCCGGAAGTACGCACAGCGAAAAGCGTATAGGTCGTGGACAAGGTTCAGGACACGGTGGAACATCAACTCGCGGTCACAAAGGTGCTCAATCACGCTCTGGTTACTCACGCAAACGTGGTTTCCAAGGTGGTCAGATGCCACTTCAACGCCGTCTGCCTAAATTCGGTTTTACTAATATCAATAAAATCGTTTATAAGGCGGTTAATCTATCTTCGATTGAGACTTTGGCAGCAAAAACTAAAGCTGAAAAAATCGGTATGGAAGAGTTGTACTCAGCAGGTCTTATTTCACGTAATGACCGAGTGAAAATTTTAGGTGATGGCGCTTTGACTGTTAAAGTTGAGGTTATCGCTAATAAATTTTCTAAATCAGCAGTAGCTGCAATCGAAGCTGCTGGTGGTAAAGCAACTGCACTTTAAACTTTGCCAAAGACCCATAACGAAGTATGAAAAAATTAATTGAAACTATTCGTAATATCTTCCGTATAGAGGATCTCAAAAAGAGAATCCTCTATACGCTTGGTATTTTATTAATCTACCGCCTCGGTAGTTTTGTGGTCCTACCGGGTATCAACCCAGAGGCGTTAGCTGGTTCCGGACTTCAAGACCAAACAGCTAGTGGTATTTTAGGACTTTTGGATATCTTTTCGGGTGGTGCGTTCTCGAACGCTTCGATTTTCGCACTCGGTATTATGCCTTATATCTCGGCATCTATCGTTATCCAACTACTTGGTATTGCAATTCCTTACTTCAAGAAGTTGCAAATGGAGGGTGAGAGTGGTCGCCGCAAAATTAATCAATGGACTCGTTTTTTGACCATCGGTATTTTGTTGCTTCAAGCTCCTGCTTACCTTGTTAACCTTCACGCTACTGTTCCTGCACACGCATTTGTACTTGCAGATTCGCCAATTCTGTTCACTATGACAGCTACAACGATTCTTATTGCTGGTACTATGTTCTGTATGTGGTTGGGCGAGAAAATTACTGATAAAGGTATCGGTAATGGTATTTCGCTTATCATTATGGTCGGTATCATCGCTCGTTTGCCACACGCTTTGTTGGCCGAAGTTGATGCTCGTTTCACAACTGCAGGTGGTGGTTTTGTAATGCTAATCGTTGAGTTTGTTCTATTGTTCTTGGTTTTTGCTGCAACTATTGCACTTGTTCAAGCTGTTCGCAAAATTCCAGTACAATATGCTAAACGTGTTGTAGGTAACCGTCAGTACGGTGGAGTTCGCCAATATATTCCACTAAAAATCAATGCTGCTGGTGTTATGCCTATCATTTTTGCTCAGGCAATTATGATGCTACCTGCACTATTTGGCTCATTCGAAGCTACTCGTGGTATTGCTGCTACGTTTGCTAATATCTATGGTTTCTGGTATAACTTTATATTCTTTATTTTAGTAGTGCTTTTCACTTACTTCTATACTGCAATTACAATTAATACCAACCAAATGTCTGACGATATGAAACGCAATGGCGGTTTTATCCCAGGCATCAAACCAGGTAAACAAACAGCAGGTTACCTTGACCAAGTTATGACTCGTATCACTCTTCCTGGTTCTATTTTCTTGGGAGTTATAGCAATTCTACCAGTTTTCGCCAAGATGATTGGCGTTGACCAACAGTTTGCGTTGTTCTACGGTGGTACATCACTTCTTATCTTGGTAGGTGTTGTGCTTGACACACTTCAACAAATCGAGAGCCAACTATTGTTGCGTCACTACGATGGTATGATGAAGGGTGGAAAGCTTAAAGGACGCAATATGTAATAATTGACAATTGATAATTGATAATTGGCAATTGTGGGACTAATTAATTAGAATAAATAATATTGTCAATTATCAATTATAAATTGTCCATTGAAAAGATGATAAACTTAAAGTCGAAAGGAGAGATTGAGCTGTTGCGCGAGGCAAACATTTTGGTTAGCCGCACGTTAGCCGAAGTAGGTAAAAATATCAAAGAGGGAGTTTCGACTCTCGACCTTGATAAGTTAGCCGAAGAGTTTATTCGCGACAATGGAGCAATTCCGGCATTTAAAGGTTATGGTGATTTTCCAGGTACACTCTGTACGTCAGTCAATGATGTAGTGGTACACGGGATTCCATCTCCGAAAAAAGTTCTTTCTCAAGGGGATATAGTATCGATAGATTGTGGTACAATTAAAAATGGTTTTTATGGCGACTCCGCTTACACATTTACTGTAGGCGAAATAGCAGAGAGTGTATCAGCTCTGCTAAGAGCAACCAAAGAGGCTCTTTTTGAAGGTATCCGTTCAGCAAAGGTAGGAAACCGAATTGGCGACGTTTCCTATGCGGTACAATCTTACTGTGAAGCTCGTGGTTACACAGTGGTTCGAGAGATGGTAGGTCATGGCATAGGTCGTCACCTGCACGAAGAGCCGCAAGTGCCAAACTACGGACGAAGAGGAACTGGTCCTAAAATTGTTGATGGAATGGTATTTTGTATTGAGCCGATGATTAATCTCGGTGCAAGACAGATTAAATTCGATGATGATGGTTGGACTTGTCGAACTCGCGATGGCAAACCGTCAGCTCATTTTGAGCTATGTATAGCTATCGTTGAGGGCAAAGCCGATATTCTTTCTACTTTCAGTTTTATTGAGGAGGCTGGATTGTAAGCAGTAAAGAGGAACTAATAGTGGTGTGTAAACGAGAATTTAGCCATTCTTGTTAAACTATAAAGCCTTAAAATTGCAACCCAAACCATATTCTTCAACCCATATAGGCGAAAAAGGGTAATGATTCGCCAAAGTTTTACTGTTTTTACTATAAAAACTGTACTAAAAACTAAAAAAATAAAAAATGGCAAAACTTGCTGCAATAGAAAAAGATGGAACTGTAATCGAATCACTTTCGAATGCAATGTTTCGTGTTGAATTGGACAATGGTCACGTTATTATTGCCCATATTTCTGGTAAAATGCGTATGCACTACATCAAAATTTTACCCGGAGATAAAGTTAAGGTTGAAATGAGTCCATATGATCTTACTAAGGGTCGTATTTCATTTCGCTATAAATAATATGCAGATAAAGTTGCTAAATTAGCAAAACTAAAACGATGAAAGTAAGAGCTTCAATCAAAAAACGCAGTGAAGACTGCAAAATCGTGCGTCGTAAAGGTAAACTTTACGTGATTTGCAAAAAGAACCCTAAGTTCAAACAACGTCAGGGTTAGATTTAATATATAATTCATAATGTGTAATGCTTAATGAATTGTATTAGTCAAATTAAAAAGTAATGAAAATTATGCATTATGCATTATGCATTGTGCATTAACTAAAACAAAAACTAAATGGCACGTATAGTAGGTGTTGATCTACCTAAAAATAAGAGAGGCGTTATAGGCCTTACATATATCTACGGCATCGGTCGTAGCCTGTCGAGCCAAATCCTAGACAAGGCTGGCGTTGACGAAAATATCAAAGTAAAAGATTGGAATGATGACCAAATCTCAGCAATTCGTAACACAATTGCTGCTGAAGGTTTCAAAGTTGAGGGTGAACTTCGTTCAACAGTTCAACTTAATATCAAACGTTTGATGGACATCGGTTGCTACCGTGGTATCCGTCACCGTATTGGTCTTCCACTTCGTGGTCAGAGTACTAAAAACAACGCTCGTACACGTAAAGGTAAAAAGAAAACAGTTGCTAACAAGAAGAAAGCAACTAAGTAGTATTAACTTAAATGTTGAATTAAAAGAGAGATTTGATAGAGTAGCGTAGAGCTATAAATAATTGTTCAAATCACTGATCATTCGATCACTAAAATAGATTCAACACATTTATTTGAAATTATTGCAAAAAAATGGCAAAAAAGACAACACAAACAAAAAAGAGAGTTGTTAAAGTTGATGCACTTGGTTCTGCCCACGTATCTTCTACATTTAACAACGTTATTGTTACAATCGCAAACTCACAAGGTCAAGTAATCTCTTGGAGCTCGGCTGGTAAAATGGGTTTCCGTGGTAGCAAGAAGAATACTCCTTATGCAGCCCAAACTGCTGCTCAAGATTGCGCTAAGGTAGCTTATGACCTTGGACTTCGCAAAGTTAAAGTTTATGTTAAAGGTCCTGGTTCAGGTCGTGAGTCGGCTATCCGTACTATCAATGCTGCAGGTATCGAAGTAATCGAAATTGTTGACGTTACTCCAATTCCTCACAACGGTTGTCGCCCACCAGCACGACGTAGAGTCTGATTAAAAATTAAAAATTACAGATTAAAAGTTTTTGTGATGATATTTAATAATCATTTTCAGTTTTTAGTTTGTAATTGCTCTTTGCAAGAGATTTAATTTTTAATTTTTAACTTTTAATTTTTAATTTTAAAAAAAAATGGCAAGCTATATTGGACCATAAACTAAGATTGCTCGTAACTTTGGTGAGCCAATCTTTTGTCAAGTCAAACCTTTCAACACAAAAATT
>CAMTOL010000120.1 GCA_947074135.1 uncultured Rikenellaceae bacterium | reverse complement strand
GAAACGAAGTTTCCGTAAAGTTTTTTGGTTCTTTTGTTCACAAAAGAACGATGGTTGGCAGTCTGCGAAATTGCAATATTAAATTTTGGGGTTTGTGAAAGCGCAGCTTTCAATCTACAAGGCAGTTCAGGCTGCCGTTCGAACAAACTCTACTTTACCTTTTGTGAACAAAAGAACAAAAGAACCAAAAAACTTTGAAAAAACTACGTTTTTTTTTTTCACTTGTTAGAGATTTGCACCAAAAACTTCTACCTTTTAACCGTTCTGAACACTATTTCTAATAAAATTTGAAGCAAGTTAAATTTTCGACTCTAGCAAATGTAAAGGTATAGTTTTTTTTCATATTTTTGTACCCACTATGAGCGAAAATTATCTATCAAAACTATCCCCAGCCCAACGCGAGGCTGCACAAAATATCGAGGGAGCATCACTCATCATCGCTGGTGCTGGTAGCGGCAAAACTAGAACGCTAACCTACCGCCTAGCACATATGATTGATAGCGGCATCGCCCCTCACAACATTCTCGCACTAACCTTTACCAATAAAGCTGCACGAGAAATGAAGGAGCGCATAGGCGAAGTTATGCCCTATCACAAACTCAGAGGACTATGGATGGGAACTTTCCACGCCGTCTTTCGCCGTATTCTCTCGGCCGAAGCATCGGTACTAGGCTACCCCGAAAATTTCACAATTTACGAAACAGCAGACTCGAAAAACCTCATCAAATCTATCGTTCGCGAATTTCAACTACCTGAAGACAGATACAAACCAGGCGACGTTTTTGCACGTATCTCACTTGCCAAAAACTCGCTAGTAACTCCTCAAGCCTACGAATCGAATAGCGGCGCAAGAGCTGAAGACGAAGCGGCTAAACGTCCTGATATTTATCGTATCTACGCCCGTTACGTACAGCGCTGTAAAGCTAACGGAGCGATGGACTTCGACGATATGTTGCTCCAAATGAACTACCTACTTCGTGACCATCCCGAGATTGCAGCAAAATATGCCGATCAGTTCCGATATATTATGGTTGACGAGTACCAAGATACCAACTATTCGCAATACCTTATTGTTAAGAAATTGGCAGCCGCTCACGGCAATATTTGTGTCGTAGGCGACGATTCGCAATCTATCTACTCGTTTCGAGGAGCTAGAATTGACAATATTTTACGTTTCGAACGTGACTTCGATGGCGCACGAACCTACAAACTTGAGCAGAACTACCGTTCGACCCAAACTATCGTAGATGCATCGAACTCGCTTATCGAACACAACACAGGGAAGCTGCAAAAAGAGCTATATTCCGAGAACGAAAAGGGCGATTTAATCCGAGTTGTGGAGTGCTATACCGATAAGGACGAAGCCGCACGAGTGGCAAACGACATCTTTTCGGTTATGTACAACAAGGGTGCAGAGCCATCGGATTTTGCAATTTTGTATCGCACCAACGCTCAATCTCGTGTTTTCGAGGAGCAGTTGCGCAACAAAAATATACCCTATCGAATCTATGGTGGTCGCTCGTTTTACGACAGAGCCGAGATTAAAGATATGCTCTGCTACCTCCGTTTGGCAGTAAATCCTGCCGACGACGAGGCATTAAAACGCATAATCAACGTACCTGCTCGTGGTATTGGCGACACTTCGCTCAATCGCATTGAGGGAACAGCCGTAGCTCGTGGAGTTTCGATGTTCGAGGTGCTACGTACGATGAACCCAGCCGAAATTGGTATCAGAGGAACAGCAGTGCGCGGCATTGCATCATTTGTAGAGGCATTTGCAGAGTTTGCCACCCAAGCACCGACCCAAGATGCTTATGAGTTTGCTTCAGCAGTGGCTTCAAAATCGGGGTTACTGGCATTCTATCGCCAAAGCAACGCTATTGAGGACAAGACACGACTAGAGAATATCGAAGAGTTATTGAACTCTATCAAATCGTTCGAGAAACCTGCCGAAATGGGCATTAGCGAGGACTTTGAGCTGATTGGAGGCGAAATTGAAAACGATACTGACAACGGAGAAGAGTCGCAAAAAGGTATCACGATTGGAGATTGGTTGAGCGAAGTTGCACTACTTAGCGACCAAGACGAGGAGGCTGACAACGAACCAAAAGTAACGCTACTAACTGTCCATTCGAGCAAAGGATTGGAGTTTAAATATGTCTATGTCGTTGGAATGGAGGAGAAACTCTTTCCTTCGATGAGATTGGAGAGCTCTGATAGCGAGATTGAGGAGGAGCGACGACTATTCTACGTAGCACTAACCAGAGCACAGAAACGAGCAACGCTAAGCTATGCTTTAACACGTTTTAAGTGGGGCGATGTGGTTGATTGTCTGCCAAGTCGCTTTATCAAAGAGATTGACCAGCGATACCTAGATATTGAGCTATCGGCTGCATCGGCAGACGAAGTTGAGGATTACAGCACGTCACGTCCGAGCGGTTATGGAGCTTCGCGTGGGGGATTTGGCGCACGAGGAGGCTATGGCGTAAAACCTCGTTTTGGAGTAAAGAAACAGGGGAACGACCCTCACAATACACAATACCTAAAACGCAGTTCAGTACCTCAACAAAGCACACCGAAACAGGGTTCGGACAGAGATTTTATTAATAGCGCAATGCGCACAGTAACACCGCCACCGTCAAATCTTCGCAAAGTTGGAGTTACTGCATCAAGCACAATCGAAAAAGTTAGTGAAGCAGGGGAGTTGAAGGTTGGCACAAAGGTAAGACACGAACGTTTTGGCGTTGGCGAAATTGTGGAAATGGAGAAGACTGCAACCGATGTTAAGTTGACTGTCAATTTCGGCACGTCAGGCACTAAAACTCTCCTCGAAAAGTTCGCCAAATTAACTATTATCGCTTAAACAAATAAATAATCCATAACAAACAAACAATTACTTGTTATGGATTATTGCAGTTAGTTGTTTCATTTCGAGCAAAAAGCCGTCGTGACCCCATACTGAGTCAATCTCAAAATATTGGGCATTTGGAATATTGTCTGCCAAAACTCGCACATCACGAGGTGGGAAAATTATATCGCTCGAAATCGAAACAACTGTCGTTGGCACGTTAATATCACTTAACGCCTTAGCCACTCCGCCACGACCTCTGCCTATATTGTGGTTGTCGAGGCTTCCAAGCAGCGACAAATAGTTGCTTACCTTAAAACGACGCTCAAACTTCTCGCCCTGATATCTTTGGTACGAGCAAACCTTAAAATCCTTCAACTTATCAGTCGTACTGTCGTCTTGTGTCAAGTTATAGGGATCTTCGCCTCTGAACTGCAACATCGAGATTGCACGAGCTGCCTCTAAACCTTTTTGAGGCTCTTTAGCTCCACTTATTGCCATACGTTGAGCCTCGCTACTAGCCTGAACCCACGCCGAAGTGTAAGGAACGGTTGCTAGTAGGTATAAGTGGTCAAATCGCCACGGCTCGGCATAAGCCCACTCCATCGCCTGCATTCCACCAGTACTCCCACCAATTAATTTATGTATCTTTTTTAAACCTAAATGGTCGGCAAGCAACGAATGCACCTGCCCCAAATCTCGCATCGTAAGAAATGGTATCTCTACACTTGCATCATAAATCTCTGTCCCATAGCAAGAGCCTAGACAGTTGGCACAAACGATAAAATATTTCGTTGGGTCGAGCAGACTACCCTCCTCCACCGCACCTTTCCACCAGTCAGCAACATCACTACTAGCGGTAAAGGCGTGACAAACCCACACCACATTCGAAGCATCGGCATTGAGTGTGCCGTAGGTATGGTAAGCAATAGTTAGTCGAGTAGCAACATCGCCACTCTCCAATTTAAAATCACCGTTATGGTTGTAATATCTAATCATATATTGTGATTATCTCTTTTGTTATTGTTTCAATCTTGATAGTGCATAAGCGTAAGCACCAATACTAATTGCCCTACTAGTGCCTATCTGTGAAAAACCAACCCCAACTCTCGACATTGGATCATAAGTAACCTTAACTTTCGAATGTGGCACCTCAACCTCACGAACATCGCCTCTACAAAAAGCCGTCATCTCTGTCGCATCGTCAAGATAAAACACCTTCTGAGCCAAACGAGGATATGTATTACCATTAGGCGCAGTGTAACTACTTCGCATCTCTTCAAGCATTGCAGGAACAAACAGCGAACGAGCACCCGACACTCCACCTCCAATAACAGCAACTCCATCAATCATTGTCAATACATTGCTCAACGCATCACCTAGCGCACGCCCCATTTGGCGATAAGCCTCTAACGCGGCTTCTCTATTTCCCTCTTTCACACCAACTCCAATATCATAAATATCTCGTGGCGTTGGAGCCTTATCAAACTCAATTCCTATAAGTTCGGCATATGTGCGTTTAACGGCACGAATCGAGATACTCTCCTCAATATTTGCCACCTCATTATATCGCTGCGACAACAACCAAACCTCCATACTAGCCGAATTATCACCCAAGAACAATCTGCCATCGCTCACCAATCCACCTCCAAACCCAGTACCAAGAGTAAAACCAACCAAGTTTTTAAACCTCTTTGGAGAACCAGCCTTTTCGAGTTGCTCATTTACGTATGGAAGATAGCCAGCTATCGCTTCGCCATAAGCGTATAAATCGCCATCATTGTTCATAAAAACAGGTATCCCAAACTCCTCTTCAAGCATTGGTCCTACTGCAACTCCTCCCCTAAAGCAAGGAAGATTACCTAAATCTCCAACAACTCCATTTGGATAGTCAGTCGGACCAGGAAAAGCAAAGCTAATAGCAACTGGAGTTTCGGTCAAGCTAGAACGAACTGCGTGGAATCCATCTCTTAGATTTGTCAAACACAAATCTAGATTATGAGCTTCAGAAGGGAGTGTTATAGGTTCTATAATCTCTTCTCCTGCACGAATGGCAGAAAACACAAAATTTGTACCTCCTGCATCAAGAGTCATAACTACTCTTTTATCATCAAAAATATTCATTTACTTTTAGTTAACTGTAAAAAAAAGGACACTAAACCGCACGTATATAATGAAATTAATTAAAAAGATTGACAAAACAAAAGGCACGCTCTAACAAACGTACCTTTAGTAATACAAATCACCGAACTCAATTAAATTAGAAGTACCTAAAAAGCACTATTTATCTTCATAAAGTTTAAGATCGACTGTATAAACGCTACTATCAACTAAATCCAAGATTACAAGATGTAAACATCTTTTATCAATATTATAACTCAATTCAGCCGAAACATCATTCCACTCATCAGAAGCACTCACCTTCCATTGAATAGTTGCTTTAAATTGCCCTTTGCCTGAAGCTGAATCATAATTATATTGCGATATTTTATACTCAGCAACAACCTCATCATCGTATATTAGTGAGAGCTCACCTGCTTTACCGTTAATTGCATTTGGGTAAAACTCACACCCCACAACAAAAATCTCATCATCAACATCAATAACACTACCCCATTCGCCAACAATATTATCAGGGACACCGTTCTCTGTTGTATTGCACGAAGTAAAACAAAACAGCGATACAAATCTTGCTGATATAAAAGAAATAAAATTAATCTTCGTCGCTTATCAAATCATAAGATTATTTTTTAGTCAAAGTTGCTTCGTAACGTTTGTTAAGTTCAGCAAGCACCTCTCCTGTAATATCTAATGCAGGGTCAGCAATAATCACTGGGTTTCCACCCATAGTTTGAAGAATCATTGAATATTTTTTATCTGCATTGTACTCTTGAAGGTACGTAAAGATAGCGTCAGAAATTTGAGCTCCAATAATAGCCTCTTCGTTTGCTAGTTCGCCAAGAACTTTATCACGATATGTGAGAATTTGTTGTTGTTTTTTTTGCAAATTCTCTTCAGTAGTACGAGCTTGGTAGGTTGTAATAAGACCTTTTTGCGCTTTTTCTTGGAACTCCATTACTTCTCGTTCAAGGCTACGACCTTTGTTTTCAAGCTCTTTTTGAACGTTTTGTTGTTTTTTGGTAAATTCACTACCCAAATCCATATAAAGTCCATATCCATTCATCAATGAATCCATACGAATAAAAGCGATTTTACCAGTATAAGCAATCCCTGCACCATCAGTAACGACAGCGTCTTGAGAAGTTGAAGTTGAGGTAGTTGAAGCACCATTCGAACAAGAGATTGCAGTTAGAGCAAGTAGTAGAAATGCAGTAGCAGAAAAAAGTTTTGTTAGTTTCATATTGAAAATTTGTAAGTTTGATTTTGTAAATAGTTTGGCAAAGATGCAAAATATTTTGTAAATTTGCGCCATAATTCTCATTTTTTTGCACCATTATTCACATAAAAGATGTAAATTAGCCTAAAAATATGAATTGCCGCTCTATTTAACGACCAAAAGTTACACCGTCACTATCGATGTACGAATATATAAAAGGAAATATAGCCTCACTGACGCACACTACCGCCATTATCGAAGCGGGAGGCATCGGATACAACCTATCTATATCGCTCACAACTCACGCTGAGCTCCAAACCAATACCCAATCTCAACTATTTGTTCACTACTACCTAGTGCAAGACCAACCTCCAGTACTCTTCGGTTTTTTTAGCCAACAAGAGAGAGCTCTGTTTAGACTGCTTATTTCGGTCAGCGGAATTGGGGGTGGTACGGCTCGAATTATGTTGTCGTCGCACTCTGTCGAAGAACTTTGTACAATTATTAGCACAGGCAATGTAGCTGCGCTAACCAAAGTTAAAGGCATTGGCGCCAAAACTGCCGAGGTTGTCATTGTTAAACTTAGAGATAAGGTTGTGTCATTATTTGGCGACTACTCCGACCTTGCGAGCTCATCGGTTTCAGTTGAATCAACAGCCAAAACACAAGAAGCACTTGATGCACTTATGGTACTCGGTTTCTCGAAGGTTGCTACAGAGAAAGCTGTCAAGAAAGTGGTTACAACCGAGACAACACTTACGC
>CAMTOL010000119.1 GCA_947074135.1 uncultured Rikenellaceae bacterium | reverse complement strand
ACTACTAATTATCAATTATATACAAAAATAGGGCGTTTGAGAGTATGCTTGCCAAAAAAACAGAAAAAATATAAAAAAAAACTACGAAACTCATTGAAAATCAAAAAATAATGCGTAACTTTGTGGTCTGTGGCGTGTAATCTGTGAAATATATCGCTGATTATTAAACGTTTACAAATGAATTTTTATAAATTTTTATTAATAATTAACTGTAGAAAATGTCAGGACTAATTGGAAAAAAAATCGGAATGACATCCGTTTTCAGTGCCGAGGGAAAGAATATTCCATGCACTGTTATTGAGGCTGGTCCCTGTGTTGTTACGCAAGTAAAAACAGTAGAGAGTGATGGTTATTCAGCTCTACAACTTGCCTATGACGAGAAAAAGGAGAAAAACACCAGCAACCCAATGGTAGGCCACTTCAAAAAAGCGGGCACCACTCCAAAACGTAAAGTTGCAGAATTCGCAACTTGGAATGAAGACATCAAACTTGGGGACGTAGTTACTGCAGATGTTATCACCGAAGGTGAATGGGTAGATGTTACCGGCATCAGCAAAGGTAAAGGTTTTCAAGGTGTTGTTAAGCGCCACGGTTTTGCCGGTGTAGGCGGTCAAACACACGGTCAACACAACCGTCAACGCCACCCAGGTTCACTAGGCGCAAGTTCTTGGCCTTCACGTGTTCGTAAGGGTATGCGTATGGCTGGTCGCACAGGTGGTGATCAGGTTAAAGTTTTGAACTTGAAAGTTCTTAAAGTTATCCCTGAGAACAACCTAATCTTGGTTAAAGGTTCTATACCTGGAGCTAAAGGATCTTACCTACTAATTGAAGAATAACCCTTTTTAATGTTAATCTAAGAAAATGGAAATCAACGTAAAAAACATTAAGGGTGAACAAACAGGAAGTAAAGTAACCCTTGACGCAACAGTGTTTGGAGTAACACCAAACGACCACGCAATTTACTTGGATGTTAAGCAATATTTAGCTGCTCAACGCCAAGGTACTCACAAAGCTAAACAACGTAACGAAGTAGCAGGTTCTACTAAAAAGTTGAAAAAACAAAAAGGTACAGGTGGTGCTCGTTGCGGTTCAATCAAAGCTCCTATTTTTGTAGGTGGCGGTCGTGTATTTGGTCCAGTACCTCGTGACTACGACTTCAAACTTAACAAAAAACTTAAACAACTAGCTCGTCGTTCAGCTCTTAGCTATAAAGCGCAAGGCGAAGCGATCACAGTTGTTGATTCATTGCAATTGGAAGAGACTAAAACTAAATCATTCTTGGCAGCAGTTAAGAATCTAGGTTTGGAAGGCAAGAAACTTCTTATTGTAGGAGCAACAAGCGAATCAACTATGGTTTTAGCTTCTCGTAACGTACAAAAAGTGAAATATGTTAACGCAGAATCACTAAACACTTACGATATTATGAACTGCGCTGCAATGCTTTGTTCAGCAGAAGCTGTAGAGGCAATTAACGCACAACTTAGTAAATAAATGAAAAGTTAAAAATGAGAAATTAAGAATTGTTTTAAGTATTACTATATATAGTGTATTAACACAAGTTTTTAATTTTAAGTTTTTAATTTATAATTCAAGAGTAATGAATATTCTAATTAAGCCTATCTTAACCGAAAAAATGACCGCTCAAGGCGAAAAATTGGGCGCTTACGGTTTTGTAGTTGACGCACGTGCGAACAAGCTACAAATTAAAGAGGCTATTGAAGCTGCTTATGGTGTAGTAGTTGATTCAATCAACACTATGAACTATAAAGGCAAAATCAAAAGCCGTTATACTAAAACAGGTCTTGTTGTTGGTAGCACAGGTGCTTTCAAGAAAGCAATTGTTACCCTCAAAGGCGATGACACAATTGATTTCTACAGTAATATCTAAAAACAATGGCAGTAAAGAAATTTAAGCCCACTACTCCGGGCCAACGTCACAAAATCGCCGGAACGTTTGACGATATTACAACGTCAACTCCGGAAAAATCGTTGGTTGCTCCTCTGAAAGCTTCAGGTGGACGTAACAACACAGGTAAAATGACCGTTCGTTATCGCGGCGGTGGACACAAACGCCAATATCGTCTTGTTGACTTTTTGCGCAACAAAGATGGCGTTTCGGCTACCGTTAAGACAATTGAATATGACCCAAACCGTTCAGCACGTATCGCGTTAGTTGTATATGCTGATGGTGAAAAACGCTATATCGTTGCACCAACAGGACTTAAAGTTGGCGCACAGATCTGCTCAGGTACAGGCGTAGCTCCTGAACTTGGTAACACTCTCTTTTTGGCAGAAATACCACTAGGTACTGTTATACACTGCATCGAGCTAACACCAGGACAAGGTGCTCAAATGGCACGTTCGGCTGGTACTTACGCTCAGCTTCTTGCTCGTGAAGGCAAATTCGCGATTGTTAAACTTCCTTCAGGCGAAACTCGTATGGTGTTGACAACTTGTCGCGCTACTATCGGAGCTGTTTCTAACCCTGACCACTCATTGGAGCAATCAGGTAAGGCAGGTCGTCGTCGTTGGTTAGGTCGTCGTCCACACAACCGTGGTGTTGTGATGAACCCAGTTGATCACCCAATGGGTGGTGGTGAAGGTCGCTCAAGCGGTGGTCACCCACGTTCACGCACTGGTGTCTTGGCTAAAGGTTACAAAACTCGTGATCCTAAAAAGACTACAACTAAGTTTATAATTTCGAAACGTAAAAAATAACAATAGATGAGCCGTTCACTTAAAAAAGGACCTTATATCTTCCACAAACTCGAAGCTAAAGTTTTGGAGCAAAACGAAAGTGGTAAGAAGTCTGTAATCAAGACATGGTCAAGAGCAAGTATGATTTCACCTGATTTTGTAGGACATACTATCGCTGTTCACAACGGAAATAAATTTATTCCAGTTTACGTAACAGAGAATATGGTAGGTCACAAACTTGGTGAGTTTGCCCCAACCCGTAACTTCCGTGGTCACGGTGGCAATAAGAAAAGATAGTAATAACAGTAAAAAAAGATAACCTAAGATGGGTGCAAGAAAGAGAATCAGAGCAGAAAAGCTCAAGGCAGAAAAGCGCGTAACAGCAGTTGCGAAGCTTAATAACTGCCCAACCTCTCCTCGCAAAATGCGCTTAGTTGCAGATATTATTCGTGGTGTTGAAATCAACAAAGCACTAGCAATTCTTCGTTTTTCGAAACAAGATGCTGCTGTTCGCCTCGAAAAACTTCTTAAAAGCGCCATTGCAAACTGGGAGGCTAAAAATGAAGGTACACCATTGGAGTCAACTCCATTGTGTGTTAAAACTATCGCAGTTGACGGTGGTCGTCAGCTAAAACGTATTATGGCAGCGCCACAAGGTCGCGCACACCGTATCCGTAAACGCTCGAACCACGTTACTATTATAGTTGATAAATTAGTAGAAACTAAAAAAGAGAATAAGGCATAATGGGACAAAAGTGTAATCCAATTTCAAACCGCCTCGGTATTATCCGTGGTTGGGACTCGGCTTGGTACGGTGGCAAGGATTTTCCAGCTAAATTGGCTGAAGATGCTAAAATCCGTGAATACCTTAATGTTCGTCTTGCCAAAGCAAGTTTGTCGAAAATTATTATCGAGCGTACGCTAAAAGTTGTGACCGTTACAATATCAACTGCGCGTCCTGGTGTAATTATCGGTAAAGGTGGCTCAGAGGTGGATAAACTTAAAGAGGAGTTGCGCAAATTGACTAAAAAAGATGTGCAAATCAACATTTATGAAGTTAAACGCCCAGAGCTAGATTCAGTAATCGTTAGTAATAACATTGCTCGTCAAATCGAGGGACGTGTTTCTTACCGTCGTGCGATTAAAACAGCTATCGCCTCTACAATGAGAATGGGAGCTGAAGGTATCAAAGTAATGGTATCTGGTCGTGTTGGTGGTGCAGAAATGGCACGTTCTGAGAGTTATAAAGAGGGACGTATTCCTTTGCACACATTCCGTGCTAACATTGACTACAATTTGGCAGAGGCACTTACAAAAGTAGGTATCCTTGGTATCAAAGTGTGGATTTGTAATGGTGAGATCTACGGCAAGCGTGATCTTTCTCCACTAGTTGGAATGAGCGCAGCTGGTGCATCAAACAACCAAGGTGGTGGTGTGCGTCGCGACAACAATCGTCGTGGTGACAACCGTCGCGGAGGTCGTGGTGGTGAGCGCAGAGGCGGTCGCGGTAATAACAACCGTAACCAACAACAGTAATTTTGTTAATGGTTAATGGTCGATGATTAATCATTTTTAATGAAACTGAATTTGCCATTTACTGCTAACCAATTATCACTTACCATTGTAAGGAAAACGTTAAACGTAAAAATTAAACAAAACAATGTTACAGCCAAAAAGAACAAAATTTAGGCGTATGCAAAAAGGGCGTATGAAAGGAAACGCCGGAAGAGGTAATCAACTTGCTTTCGGTAGTTTCGGTATCAAAACGCTCGAACCAGCTTGGATTACAGGTCGCCAAATTGAGGCAGCTCGTCAAGCTATCGTACGTTATATGAAACGTGAAGGTCAATTGTGGATTCGTGTATTCCCTGACAAACCTATCACAAAGAAACCAGCCGAAGTACGTATGGGTAAAGGTAAGGGTGCTCCAGAGGGATTTGTTGCTCCTGTTACTCCAGGTCGTATTCTATTCGAAGCAGAAGGTGTACCATTGGCAGTTGCTCAAGAAGCTCTTCGCCTAGGTGCTCAAAAACTTCCAGTTGCTACCAAATTTATAGTACGTCGTGACTACGAAGATAACGCTAATTAATGTCTAACTCATCTAAAATTTTTGAACGAAAATGAAAAAACAAGATCTTAGAGAGTTGGCTACAAGCGAACTTGTAGAGCGACTCGCAGCAGAGAAACAAAGCCTTAAGATGGCACAACTTAACCACAAAGTTACTCCAGTTGAAGATAACTCACAGTTGAGAAAAAGCCGTCGTCAAATTGCAAGAATGGAGACAATCCTTAACCAAAAAAACTCAAAATAATCGGAGATGGAAACAAGAAATCTTAGAAAAGAGAAAATCGGGGTTGTCGTAAGCAACAAAATGGAGAAATCTATTGTAGTTGCTGTAGCACGTAAAGTGAAACACCCTATGTATGGTAAATTCGTAAACAAGACTACCAAATTCACAGCACACGACGAGAAAAACGAGTGTGGCGAAGGCGATACAGTACGAATTCAAGAAACACGTCCTTTGTCGAAAAACAAATGCTGGCGTTTAGTAGAAATCATTGAAAGAGCTAAGTAAGAGATGATACAACAGGAATCTAGATTAAAAGTAGCTGACAACAGTGGTGCAAAGGAAGTTCTTTGTATTCGTGTTCTTGGCGGTACTGGTCGTCGCTATGCGTCGGTTGGTGATAAAATCGTTGTTACAGTTAAGAGTGCAACCTCAAGTGGCGACGTAAAAAAAGGTACAGTTTCTAAAGCTATCGTTGTTCGCACAAGCAAGGAGATTCGTCGTCCAGACGGTTCTTATATTCGCTTCGACGACAACGCAGTTGTACTTCTCAACAATGCAGGTGAAATGCGTGGTACACGTATTTTCGGCCCTGTTGCTCGTGAGCTTCGCGACAAGAATATGAAAATCGTATCACTTGCTCCTGAAGTACTTTAATTAGTGGTTAATGATTAATAGTTAATGGTCAATGATTGACTAAAAGCATTAATCAAAACTAAAATTTAAAAAGAAAAATGAAACTACACATAAAAAAAGGCGACAACGTCTATGTAAACGCTGGTAACAGCAAGGGCTCGACAGGCAAAGTGCTTGAGGTGTTCCCTGCTAAAAGCCGCGCTATCGTAGAGGGCGTAAATATGGTGAAAAAACACACCAAGCCTTCAGCTGCTCACCCACAAGGTGGCATCATTGAACAAGAAGCTTCTATTCACATTAGCAACCTTCAAGTAGTTGATCCAAAAAGCGGTCAGGCTACTAAAATCGGTCGTCGCGCAGGTGACAACGGTAAGTTGGTTCGCTTTGCTAAAAAATCAGGGGAGGAAATTAAGTAATGGCTAACTACACACCTAATCTTCAATCTCGATACAAAGAGCAAATCGTTCCTGCTCTTATGAAACAATTTGGTTATACTAGCGTTATGCAAGTGCCAAAGTTGACTAAAATCGTGCTCAACCAAGGTGTTGGTGCTGGTGTATCGGACAAAAAATTGGTAGAAAACGCTCAAAACGAGCTTACTATCATCGCTGGTCAAAAAGCGGTTCAAACTAAGTCAAAAAAGGATATTTCGAACTTCAAACTTCGTAAACAAATGCCTATTGGATGTCGTGTAACACTTCGTCGTGAGCGTATGTACGAATTCTTGGAGCGTTTGGTAGCAGTTTCGCTTCCTCGTATCCGTGACTTCAAAGGTATCAACGAGAAATTCGATGGTCAAGGTAACTATACTCTAGGTATTACAGAGCAAATTATCTTCCCAGAAATCGATATCGATAAAATCCAAAAAATCTTGGGTGTTGAGATTACTTTTGTAACAACAGCTAAGAAAGACGAAGAGGGTTACGCTCTACTTAAAGAGTTTGGTCTTCCATTCAAAAACATTAAACACAACTAGGATAATGGCTAAAGAATCAATGAAAGCACGTGAAGTGAAACGTGCCAAACTTGTAGCAAAATATGCCGCTAAACGTGCAGCGTTGAAAGAGGCTGGTGATTTCGAAGGATTGGCAAAATTGCCATTGAACTCAAATCCTATCCGTATGCACAACCGTTGCTCGATTACTGGTCGTCCAAAAGGTTATATGCGTTATTTCGGTATTTCGCGTATTCAATTCCGTGAGATGGCGTCGGCAGGACTTTTACCAGGCGTTAAAAAAGCAAGCTGGTAATTTTGCTGTGAAATTTGGTTTATGCTGCCTTGTTGCAATTTTTTGATGCAGTCACGTACTTCTAGTACGTTCCTTTTCAAAAAAATCTTACAG
>CAMTOL010000118.1 GCA_947074135.1 uncultured Rikenellaceae bacterium | reverse complement strand
TTTTTATTAACATTGACAGCATTGGTAGCTATGGCGACAAACACACAAGCACAAACGCGTAACCCCCAAGTTGTAATAGCATATTTCTCAACTAAAAGCAATGAATTATTATAGGCTACTCTTTGATTAACTCCTTTCAAATAACAACCTTTATAATATTGCTTATTTTGAGCAAATGATGTTGTTGCGCAACAAATAGTAAATACTATCGAAATAACCAAAACTCTCATTTCATAGAAAAAATTATTAGTAATGGCACAAAGATAGCAACAATTATCATATATGATAATTAGAATTAAGTTTTTTTTGGAAATTTTGTTAGATGATGCAATCTTCAAATAGTAAAAAGGGACAAATTCAAAAAAAAGTTGGCGATAATATCAAGTCAATACGATTAAAAAAAGGAATACAGCAACGAGATTTAGCCGCTTGGTGTGATTTTGAATACTCTAATATGTGTCGAATCGAAAGTGGACGCACGAATATAACCATCTACAACTTATGTAAGATTGCAGATGCTCTAGGTGTTGACATAAAAGATCTACTCGTTGACATACCTAATACTAATGACAATAGTATAAATAGCAAATAGGAGCACCTCAATTAATCAATAACAGAACCTCCTCTAGCAAAAAAAGCTTGTTCTTATAAGTTACTCTCACAAGAACAAGCGAATACGAGAACAGACCAAAACTCAATTGGTCCGCAAATTATTTATTATTATACTCTTTAATAGCAATCTCCAATGCTTCCATTGCAGCTCTCAAATCTTCGAGATTGAGAACATACGCAATTCTCACCTCGTTTTGAACACACGTTTTTGGATTACTATAAAACCCTTGCGCAGGAGCAACCATTACGGTAGCACCTTTATAAGAGAACTCTTCTAAAAGCCACTGAGCAAATTTTTCTGCATTATCGACAGGAAGTGCTGCAATTGCATAAAAAGCTCCTGCTGGACGTGGAGCAACTACTCCCTCCATTCGTTGCAGAGCATCAATAACATAATCACGTCGAGCTACATACTCACTCTTAACTCCATCGAAATAGCTTTTTGGAGTATCAATGGCAGCCTCACCTGCAATCTGCCCCAACAACGGCGCGCACAAACGAGCTTGTCCCATTCTAAGCACTGCATCAAGTACCGCACAGTTGCGAGTAATAATAGCACCAATACGAACTCCACACATCGAATAGCGTTTCGAAACCGAATCGCACATTATAACATTTTGGTCAACACCTTCGAGTTGAAGAACCGAAAAGTGCTCTTTGCCATCGTAACAGAAGTCCGAATACACCTCGTCTGCCAACAAATAGAGGTTATATTTAATAGCCAAATCGCGCAAAGCCTCAATTTCAGCCTTATTATATAAATATCCTGTTGGATTGTTAGGGTTACAAATCAAAATAGCACGAGTGCGTTCGTTAATCAAAGCTTCGAAGGCCTCTGCCGATGGAAGTGCAAAACCATTACTAATCGAAGCTGTGATAGGTACAATGCGAACACCAGCCTCAAGTGCAAAACTATTATAATTTGCGTAAAACGGTTCTGGAATAATTATCTCATCACCAGCATTACAAATGGCTAACATTGAGAAGAATAGAGCCTCACTCCCACCTGTTGTAATGATAATATTATCTGCCGATACATTAAGTCCTCGTTTTGAGTAGAAATCAGCCAATTTAACACGATAGGACTCAATACCTGCCGAATGTGTGTATTCAAACACCTTTTCGTTGATATTTTTGACGGCTTCGAGAGCCACTTCAGGGGTTTCAATATCGGGTTGTCCAATGTTTAGATGATAAACTTTTGTGCCTCGCGACTTCGCAGCAATGGCATAAGGAACCAGTTTACGAATCGGTGAAGCAGGAAGTGCCTCTGCAATTTTTGATAGATTTAGCATTTTATTAGTTATGTTTTTATACCTTTACGGCACGTTTAATAATTTCTAACGTGGTGATGTTTATAAATAATTTATTTTTCATCACTGTTAATTAATTAACAAATATATACAAAAAGTTCTCAAAACCTATCAAAAAATATGAAAAAAATTATAGCATTTATCCCAAATTTTTTGACTCTATGCAACCTATTGTGTGGTGTAGCTGCAATATTTTTCTCGTTCACAACAAGCTACCAATACGCTTTTTGGGCTATTGTCATAGCAGCAGTTTTCGATTTCTCGGACGGAATGGCCGCTCGTCTTCTCAATGCCCGCTCTGAGATTGGGCTTCAACTCGATTCTCTTGCAGATATGGTTAGTTTCGGAGCTGCACCAGCCTTTATTATGGGAAATACAATGATGATGTACTGCGCACTAGACACTAGCTGGATTGTGGGATTGGCAGGGTTTTTACTAGCCCCATTTGCAGCCTATCGACTTGCTAAATTCAATATAGACACGCGCCAAAGCGAAGAGTTTCGTGGACTTGCAACACCTGCAATGGCTCTCTTTGTTGTTTCCTATGTCACTGCCATTATCCCCAAACTAATTGAACATCAAATATGGTGCGGTATTAGCATCATTATCACTCTTATTCTATGCGTTTTAATGGTTTGCGACTTGCCTATGTTCTCGTTTAAGTTCAAAGATTTCTCGCTCAAAAAAAACATAATTAGATACTCTTTCTTAGTTTTAAGCGTTATTATTTTGATAATAGGAGGAATATATGCCGGAATTTGTGCTATTATCGCCTTATATATAACAACTTCAGTGGTGGTCAGTATCTTAAAAATTGCACAAAAAAGCTAATTTGTAAATTATTTTTAGTACCTTTGCACCCAATTTTGCCACTTGTTTATACAAAAACATCACTAAAAAGTAGCAAAACTCAAATATGGTTAAAGATACTGTTAAATATCTAATATGTTTGTTGCTGTTTCTTACAGCAACTGTAGCTCGTTCGCAGATACAGCAGTACAACCCAACAACAGGTCAGGTTATCCCTCCAGTAGGTATTCCTCAAGACTACCGAAGCGAAGAAGAGAAAAAAGCTGATGAAGAGAAAGAAAAAGCAGACACAACTAAAAAACGTGAACGCAAACCTCTCGAATCATTCTACTTTGACGACTCGACACGAATGACCAAAATCTTTGCGTGGAAAGTCAACACACTCTTCAATACTGTAACTAGAACTCCTGTCGACACACTACTAAATGGAGCCTTTCAGATAGACTACCCTTTTATGGCAATTGATGGAGGCATAGGTTCGGCGTACCTAGGCAATCTAGGTGGTGCTACTATTCCATTGAACTATTTTTCAAGAGTTACTCCTCGAAACTTCTCGTTTGTCGATGTTTGGCGTACCTATATGAAATATCCTAGCGATGTATTGTTCTACAACGCTCGTATGCCCTACTCTCGCCTAACTTACGAGATGTCGGGTGAGGTACAAATCGAAGAAAACCTCTTTAACATCATACTTTCGCACAACATCTCTCCCTCTACTTCGGTCAATGTGGTATATAATGGAGATGGCACAAAGGGTATGTATATGTACCAAAGAACGTTGACGTGGAATTTAGCACTCTCTCTAGCGCACACTGGCAAGAAATTTGCAATTCACGGAGGGTATATCTACAATGGTGGCGATATTCGTGAGAATGGCGGTATTAAAGATGATAGAATGGTTAAAGACACACTTGTCGACCAGCCCAACCAAATTGATGTCAGATTGACCGATGCCCAAAATAGATATAAAGGACACACCTTTTGGCTAAGTGCAAGTTATGGGATACCTCTTCGCCAACAGAAAGAGGACGAGCTTACAATTGAGAAAATCCCTTCGATTTTTATTGGCAACTCGACCAACTACACTATCATAAACAAAACATATAGTGCAAAAGGAGATACCTCACTGTTTAAAAACGTATATATAGACCCTGACTTTACCTATGACTCAATATCGCAACAGGTACTAGACACTCGATTCTTTATGCAGCTTCAACCTTACGACCGAAATGGAGTTGTAGGTCTGATATCGGCAGGGATTGGTAATGAATTTTCGGGTTATTACCTAAACACTCCCGGAGAGTATAGACAGATGTGGGGTGGAGGTCGTAAAAATGAAAACACCATCTTTGTTTATGGCGACATAGACGGTAAAATAAGTCGTTATGTTAATTGGGACGCCAATGTAAGATTTAACCTGGTAGGCTATCGTGCTGGGGATATCGATCTGAAGGGTAAACTAAAACTAACGGCATACACCAAAAAGAAGCAACAACCTATTTCGCTTGATGCTTCCGTAAGATTTGCGCTCACTGAGCCCGATTATTGGGCACAAAGCTACTTCTCTAACCACTTCCGATGGAAAAACAATTTCCAGAAGGAGACTATGACCGAGCTTTCAGCACGTTTCTCGGTAGAGCCTATCAAACTCTATCTTGGAGCCAACTACTCAATTACGCAGAACAAAGTCTATTTCGATGCCGAAAGTCTTCCTGCTCAATTTTCAGGTAGTTTGAGTATGCTCGGTGTTTATGCTCAGAAGGATTTTCGCGCAGGCGGATTTCACTTCAATCACAGGGTACTATTTCAGTTAAGTTCTCAACAAACTGTTGCACCAGTACCTGCGCTTTCAGCTTACGCTAGTTATTATTATGGTTTCGATGTTGTAAAAAATGTCTTGAACCTAGAGATTGGCGTAGATGGTCGTTACCAAACCAAATATTATGGATTTGGCTACAACCCTGCAATTGCCCAATTCTACAACCAACAAGAGGTTGAGGTTGGGGGATTTCCATACTTAGATGCTTACGTGAGTGCTAAGTGGAAGAGAATGCGCATACTGGTTAAACTTCAAAATTGGAACGTAAATCTGTTTGGTGGCAAGGACTACTTTATGGTGGCCCACTACCCTCAGAATCGTATGATGTTGAAGTTTCGTTTCTCTTGGTCGTTCTACGACTAATTCACTACAAATGAATTAAAGTTTTTACGTATTAGCTAAAACTACGCGTAGAAAAAGGAGAAATAGGCAAACAATTTGTAAGAATATGGGAAAAAATTGAAACATAAGGCTCCCCAACCAAATACAAATTCTAATGACATTTGCTAAAAACATTGTTTTAACATTTACACTTCTTACTTCAGCCGAACTAATTTTGGGTGGCTACCAAAACAACAGCACACTTGCTAGAACTCTTGACTCAGAACGCAAAGTAATAAAAATAAACTCAATATCGGAGTACGATATGGTTTTTCAAACACTTGCCGACTCTACAGAATGGGACTGGAAACTGTTAGCTGCAATTGCATACACAGAATCAAGGTTCACACCTGACATCAAATCACCAAGAGGTGCTACTGGATTGATGCAAATTATGCCTCGAACTGCAATACAACAGGGATTCGAAGTGGACTCACTTACCGACCCTAAAACAAACATTCTGGCTGCCATTAAGGTACTCGACGTAACCGCAAAATCGTTTAGATTCCCTAAAACGATGAACGAGAGAGAGAAATTATCGGTAATACTTGCAGCTTATAATGGTGGTATTGGAACAATTATAGAGGCACGTCGTGCGGCTAACGCCGATGGAGCATCATTCAATAATTGGAGTACACTCTCAAATTATATAACAAGAAATGGCACTCACTATGAAACAGTTGCCTATGTAAGTAAAGTATTGCGCACTTATGATAAATATAAAGCGAGTTAAAATCAAACAAATTGTTTTTATATAAGGGGGGTAAAACGAAAAGTACATTAGAGTGACTGCTATAAATATACATAACTGTTACATATATTGATAGTTATTGATAACAACAGAACCCAGGTCGCCGAAAACGAAAAGTACAAAACTGTAATTTTACCGTAATTCAACTATAATTTTAAGGCCCTATTTAACACCCCAAAACACCAAAACTATAATTTCGCCTCACAAAGATAGCAAAAATTATAATTCACTAACGATAAAAAACCACAAAACAGCCTCAAAGCGCCATAACGCAATGATTAGCCAGTAACTCAACCCCGAGTACTGGCTTTTTTATACCATAACCAAAGCGTTTAATACCCAAGAAGCTGCTAAGGGTGTAAATAAGTCACAGAACGCCAATAAAAGGCGTTTTAATGGTATTTAAAGCCCATATTTAATGATGTTTTTATATCGGAATAGATATGTATTAAAATTAGCTTCTACCGTGTGATCCATATTTGGCGAAAAATATGCAAAAAACGCTTTGGTAGTGCAGTTGGTATTGCAGTTGGTATTGCAAAATAGTTGAAAATAGGTGTGAAAACAAGGGGGGTAATTGTTAAAAACATACATGAAATATGGGTTTAGGTCGGTAAAATAGGGGGATAAGACTATGTAATTGCGATTTAAAAGCACAATAAAAGCACGTAAATTACTGATTACGTTATTTTAACTACTAGATAATACGATAAAGTGGGTAGAATTAGGTAAAGATAATACTACTTGATGGTATTAAAACGAATAGATGCTTTGACAAGTGCCATTGCTCTAATGCACGACAAATGTATATCGACTGGGTCGTGATGCGAATTATGACTCACTAACTTAATATGGTCTTTTATCTCTGATTTCTGAACAAACTTAACAGATATAAACTCATCATCATCGTAATCGAAAGATATTAGATATATCTCTCCCCAGAATATGAAGTTACGAACATCACTCACTTGTTTATATAGTATAATATCTCCAGCCTTGAGAAGTGGATACATACTATCTCCAGTAACATATACAGCACCATCACAGCGTGGCACATTTGGGATCTTAATCGTGTCTATTGGTATTTGGTGTGCTGAGTCAAAAAACAGGGATTGCAATCCTGCGGAAGCCGCAAGGTCATACAGTGGTATCTCCTGAGAGTCCACCGCACTATCTGTATATAGCGAAAATGTTTGATTTGGCTCTAACTGTCTAGCCTCATTTTTCAGCATCTCGCCCTCGCCAGTTAATAACCATTCTGTATTAAACTGGGGATATTTATCCGCCATAGAACAAAGCCATTTACTTTG
>CAMTOL010000117.1 GCA_947074135.1 uncultured Rikenellaceae bacterium | reverse complement strand
GGAGTGATGAGCAAGAAAAAAATGGACGCGAGAAAAAGCGGTTAGAGCACCGAAAAGGTAGAAAAGAGACTGGACAAATAACCGAAAAAGTATTCATTTGGCTAACAATAGAGATGAAAAACCCGCGTGGTCCGCGGAGAGCGAATTGTCTGAAATTAAAAAAGAGAGAGCAAAACTAATCAAGGAGGCTAAATCAGAGGCGGCTCGTATTGTTAAAGAGGCTAATGCGCTCATTGAAAATACAATACGTGAGATTAAAGAGTCGCAAGCCGAAAAAGAGCGTACAAGAGAGGCTCGTAAAAAAGTAGAAACATTCAAAACCGAAGTTGAGAGTGAAACGGCGATTGACCCAAATATAGAGCGTAAGATTGAGCAGTTGAAAGAGCGTGAAGCACGTAGAACAAAACGTTCGAAAGAGCGTCAGGAGCTCAAAGCTAACGAACCAAAAATAACAAAGAAACCAGTTATAAAACCTATTGAAGTTGGTTCGTATGTTGTTCTTGACGGTGCTGGGACGCCTGGGAAAGTGCTTTCGATGAATGGAAAAAAAGCGACTGTTGCCTTTGGAATGCTTAGCTCGACTGTTGAGTTGTCGAGGCTTAAAATTTCGAGTTCTGGAGCTGCGAAATCGACTTCAAACTCTTCGATTGGCGCACTCTCTAGTTTAGCTTCGCTCAGAGATGTAGGCGAAGATACGAAAAAGAGTGCTGGGAGTGTAACAATGGAGGCTGCTATGAACTTTACAACGCAGCTAGATATTAGGGGAATGAGAGCTGCTGATGCTTTGGAGAAACTGCAACGATTTGTCGATGATGCCATAATTCTAGGACAACGTCAAGTTAAGATTCTGCACGGAAAGGGTACTGGGGCGCTTAAGGAGGAGGTTCGCAGATATTTGCGTAGCGAGCCAATGGTGAAACGGGTGAGTGACGAGCACGAACGGTTTGGCGGTGCAGGAATAACTGTTGTTGAGTTCTAAACTTTATATAAACGTTAGAACTTGCACTAAATTAGCTATTTATTTAATCATTGACCATTGAGCCAAACGTAATATAGTTTTCAGGGTCAATAGCATTGCCTGACGCCCATAGCTCAAAACTAAATATAGGAGATGAGCTCTCGGTCACAACCTCTGAAACTCCTATTCCCTCGCCTGCCTTAACTCTACTGCCAATACCTTTCATTGCTCTTTGCAGACCTTTGTAGAACGATATCATTGATCCAGAGTGTTGAATACCAACAATCCAGCCTTCGTTTGGAGTCCAGTTGTTGACAATAACAGTTCCGTCCATAACTGATAGAACTACTGAATTAGGTTTTGGAGATAATGTTACGCCAAAATTACCCTCTTGTGGTGAGAACTTTGAAGTAATATTACCAGTAATAGGTGCAATCATCTCAAATGTGAACTCTTTCATTCTTCGACTAGTATTGTCATCCATCTTGCTCCGCATCGCAACAGACTCTCGAAGAGCTGAATCAAGTTTTGAACGAGGTGTAATTAAAACCTTTTCCATAGGTTTGAGAGAGTCATTTGTTGTAGAAAAATGTTCTATATGGCGACCATCTAAAACAGCTTGTAAATCATTTGTATAACGCTCCCATAAACCAATCTCGCGCTCCAAAGAGTCAAGGCGAACAACTGATTGAATCAATAGTTCACGAGAACGGTTGCCTGGATAGCCAGGAACTAAATCAATTATCGAAGTGTAGGCTATAAGTGTTAATAGACCTATAAAAATAAATAGCAAGAGTGCAAAAGATGAAAAGAGCAATCCTCCACGAGTTACAAATATATGCCAAACCTCCTTACCAGTGCGTACTGAACGCATCGATAATTTGTGTTTTTGAGTGAAATATGATAAAAAATTACTCCTGTTCATTGTGCAAAGTTAAATTTATTTTTATATTTGTAAGGTATTTTATCCATAAATCATATTTTTTTGCTCACTTTGACCTATTAGCGATGCACTTAAAGGTATGATAGTGTGATCTTTTGTGTCATTATATCAACGACAGACATAATAAAAACTATATATTTACTATAAAAAAAAGATTATGAAACCTACATTATTGGTACTCGCTGCAGGTATGGGTTCGCGTTACGGTTCGCTTAAACAAATGGACGGTATTGGACCTAACAAAGAAGCAATCATTGATTACACAGTTTTTGACGCTATTAGAGGCGGATTTGGCAAAGTTGTGTTTGTAATACGTGGAGCTTTTGAACAACAATTTAAAGAATTTTTCAACGCAGAGCGTTTCAAAGGTCAGATTGAAGTTGACTACGTGATGCAAGAACTTGATAAACTACCTGAAGGCTACTCAATTCCTGAAGGTCGCGAAAAACCTTGGGGTACAGCTCACGCGGTGATGATGGCAGCTCCAGTTATTAAAGAGCCTTTTGCAGTTGTAAACGCTGACGACTTCTATGGTCAAAATGCTATTGAGGTTATGGGAGAATACCTAACTAAATTGGCAGGTAAAAAGGGACAATATACAATGGTTGGCTACGAAGTTAGTAAAACACTCTCTGAAAATGGTACTGTTAGCCGTGGTGTTTGCGAACTTGGTCGTTGTTCGAACCTTGCTGGTATGGTTGAACGCACTAAAATTGAACGTCAGAATGGTAAAATCGTCTATATCGAAGATAGCGGAGTAACTCCTCTTGATGAAAACACCCCTGTTTCGATGAACTTGTTTGGTTTTACACCTGATTTCTTCCAATATAGCGAAGATATGTTCAAGGCCTTCCTTGATAGTGATGCTAAAACAAATATCAAGGCTGAGTTCTTTATTCCACTAGTTGTTAACAAACTAATTAACGATGGAACGGCTAAGATGAAAGTACTAAAAACTACCTCTGATTGGTTTGGTGTTACCTATATAGAAGACCGTCCTGCTACTGTTGAGCGTGTAGCAAAACTCACGTCTGACGGCGTTTACCCAAACCCACTTTGGTAAACTTGAATCCACAATGCACAATTGTTATAGAATTCTTAGAACAATATAATAATTGTGCATTGTGAATTATGAATTTAATACAGATGGATATAAGACAAGAAGTATGGGGTGTAACGCCTGAAGGCGAACCCATAATAAGATATACGATGACCAACGCACACAGCGAGAGTGTAGTGCTTTCTAATTATGGTGGTGCGATTGTGGGTATCAGTGTACGCGACAAAGAGGGAAAAATCGAAGACGTAGCTCTCGGATATCCCAATTGGAACGACTATGTGAGCGACGGTCCAGCAATGGGTAAGAGCGTTGGACGCTTTGCTAATCGTATTGCTCGTGGCAAATTTACACTCAATGGTAAAGACTATCGTTTGGCTATCAATAATGGTCCAAATGCTCTTCACGGAGGTCCTACTGGTTTCCATAATAGAGTTTGGGGAGCGAGAGTTGAGGGTAATAGGGTAGTATTCAATTATTTGAGTGGAGATGGCGAAGAGGGTTATCCTGGCGAACTAACTGTTGAAGTTTGTTATGATTGGGACGATAATGCTAACCTTGTTATTACATATTTTGGTCGTTCTGAGGCTGATACAATTATCAACTTGACTAACCACGTCTATTTTAACCTCGACGGACACGATAGCGGAACGGTTAAAAATCATAAGATGCAGCTTCACTGCCAAAAATGGCTGCCAACCGACTCAACTCAAATCCCTACAGGCGAACTAGCAGATGTGACTGGAACTCCTATGGATTTTTTACAGCCAACTGCTATTGGGAGTCGTATGGACGAGGATTTTGAGGCATTAAAGATAGGTAAAGGGTATGATCACTGTTGGGTTGTAGATGGATATAGTGATGGAAGTGCTATACTACCAGCCGCAGAGCTATTTGCAGCGAAAAGTGGTCGTAAGTTAAGTGTTAAAACTTCGCAACCAGGTATTCAGATATATACTGGTAATTGGTTGAGTGGTTGCCCGATAAGCAAAAGCGGCAAGGAGTATGACGATTACGATGGTGTTGCTATGGAGTGTCAAGCGTTTCCTGATAGCCCTAACAAACCACAATTCCCTAGCGTAGTACTCGAAGCAGGAAAAGTCTATGAACAAGCGATTGTTTACTCTTTTTCGTGCGAGTGATTTATGTAATTAAATATCAATAAAATAAACTTAAAATAAGAACAATGACACAACAAAAACAAAACAACATTATCCCTATCATTGCGATGATTTTCCTCTTTGGTATGATCTCGTTTATAACAAACTTGGCATCGCCAATGGGGGATATCTTAAAAAACCAATTTGATGTAGCTAACTGGTTGGGAACTCTTGGTGTATTTGCTAACTTTATTGCCTATGCAATTATGGGTTATCCAGCAGGTACTCTTTTGCAAAAAATGGGCTACAAAAAAACAGCTCTTATTGCTATCGTAGTTGGTATTATCGGTATTGGCATACAGACTATGTCGGGATATCTTGAGAGTTCAGGATTCGGGGTTTACCTTCTAGGTGCATTTATTGCTGGTTTTTCTATGTGTTTGTTAAACACAGTTGTTAACCCTATGTTGAATAAGCTTGGTGGCGGTGGTAACAAAGGTAACCAGTTGATTCAAGTTGGTGGTACTTTCAACTCTCTATGCGGTACGGCGGTTATTATATTGACAGGTATTTTGATTCCTGCCGGTATTAAAAATGCTGTTATTAGTGATGTACTCCCATTGATGTATGGTGCATTAGCTGTATTTGCACTAACTTTTGTTGTTATTCTATTTACTAAAATCCCAGAAACTCCTCAAGTTAAAACTGTAAAATCTACCGAAAAATCAAAATATGGCCCAATGTCATTTAGACACTTTATTCTTGGTGCTATCTGTATTTTCGTTTATGTAGGTGTTGAAGTTGGTGTGCCTAACGTACTTAACAAATGGTTGCAAAATCCAGATCTTAATGTACTTCAACTATCAGGTGGTGCAAGTGCTGAGGCAATTGCAGGTTCGGTTACTGCTACTTACTGGTTGTTGATGCTATTTGGTCGTCTTCTTGGTGCTATTATTGGTAGCAAAGTTTCGGCTAAGAGTATGTTGGGTGTAGCTTCTGGCTTGGCTCTTATTCTTGTAGCTGTTGGTATGTATGTTCCTACAACTTCGATGATTGACCTTCCTGTATTCAAAAACGATGCAAGTGGTCTATTTGGTGCAGTTGAAGTACCACTTAGTGCAGGGTTGTTCGTACTAGTTGGTTTCTGTACTTCGATTATGTGGGGTAGTATCTTTAACCTAGCGGTTGAAGGTTTGGGTAAATATACCGAAAAAGCTTCTGGTATCTTTATGGTACTAGTTTGCGGTGGTGGTATCCTTCCTCTTCTTCAAAATGCAATCGTTGACATCAACGACGGCGTTGGTTATTTGACTAGCTATTGGGTAATTATTGCAGGTTGTGCTTATATGCTTTACTATGCACTTATTGGTAGCAAAAACGTCAATAAAAATATTCCAACTGAATAATAGTACTCCAACCCACACAGAGCCTATTGTCATTAATACTGACGATAGGCTTTGTATGTATAATGGAGGTGTGAATTATCAATTTTTTTTAACATTTATATTATGAATACACAAGCAATTAGAGAAAAATTTACAGAACTTTACGGCACAGAAGGCGCAATGTACGCTTCACCAGGTCGTATTAACATTATTGGTGAACATACCGACTATAATGGCGGTTTTGTGCTTCCAGGTGCGGTTGACAAAGGTATGGTGGCTGAGATTAAATTTAACGGTACTCAAAAAATCAGAGCTTATGCGCTTGACTTGAACGAAAGTTCGGAGTTTGGTTTTGCCTCTGATGCTGATGCTCCAAAAGAGGGTTGGGCGAAATATATTTTTGGCGTTATTCGCGAACTTCAAAAGCGTGGAGCAGTGATTTCAGAGGGTTTTGATACAGTTTTCTCAGGCGATGTGCCTCTAGGAGCTGGTATGAGCTCTTCGGCTGCTTTGGAGTCAACTTATGCTTACGCAATGAACGATATGTTGGGTCTTGGATTCGAGAAAATGGAGCTGGCTCGTGTTGGTCAATCGACAGAGCACAACTACGTTGGTGTTAAGTGCGGTATTATGGATCAATTTGCGTCGATTCACGGTAAAGCTGGTCACTTGATGAAATTGGACTGCAAAAGCGGTGAATTTGAGTATGTTTCGTTCGATCCTGAAGCCCACGGCTATAAAGTTTGTTTGGTTGACAGCTGCGTAAAACACGAACTAGTTGGTTCTCCTTACAATCGTCGTAGAGAGAGCTGCGAACGTGCAGTTGCTGCAATTCAAAAGAATCATCCAGAGGTTGAATTTATGCGTGATGCTGAAATTGAGTGGTTGAACGATGTTATAGGTGAAATTACTCAAGAGGACTACATTCGTGCTCTTTATGCTCGTCAAGAAGTTGACCGTTTGAGAGAGGCTTGTGCTGCAATGGAAAAAGGCGATTATGAAACTGCAGGTCGTCGTATGTATGCTACTCACGTAGGTATGTCGGTTCTTTACGAAGTATCGTGCGAGGAGTTGGATTTCATCAACGAAGTTGCTCGTGAGTGTGGTGTTACTGGTTCACGCGTTATGGGTGGCGGCTTCGGTGGTTGCTGCATCAACATCGTTAAGGCTGACAAATATGATAATTTTGTAGCAACTGTTCAGAAGAAATATAAGGAGAAATATGGCATTGATTGTAAAATCTATCCTGTTGTTATTTCGGACGGTGCTCGTAAACTCTGCTAGTTAGGTCCATTCCTTATCAGAGTTTTAATATCAGAAGAAGAGGGTACTCCACAGCGGAGTGCCCTCTTTTATGCTTATTATCTTCTTTATAACCTATGTTTTAAACCAGCTCTGATACGACTCAAAGATTGAGGAGTAATATAGAGAAATGATGCAAGTTTTTTGAGTGAAACTTGATTAAAAATGTTCGGATGTCGTTTTATCATTGCCAACTACCGCTCTTCGGCAATTTTCTTGTCAGCAACAAATATCACTCACTCCTCCATAACCATCTA
>CAMTOL010000116.1 GCA_947074135.1 uncultured Rikenellaceae bacterium | reverse complement strand
ACATATAAGTTAGGTTTATTGCTGTCTATGTCTAGTTTGTAGAGTTCTTGGTCAGCCCATTGTTGATGTCATTTTATCTCGATTTCGTTAAAATTGTACTCCACCTTTATTTAATTATAAATTATGAATTAGTTCTTGGTTGTGTCTTGTTCTTTGAGTATGCGTTCATACTCAGCAGTATTTGTAAGTATTTCGATAGCTTTTGCTGTTGCTTTATCGTCGTTTAGTGAGTTCTTGATAGCCGCTCGTGAGAAGAACCAGCGAGTCAGTATTTTGTTTTCGATATACTCTTTTAGTTCATCTTTGTATTGTTGCAACTCTGCGTTCTTGTCATCTTTAATTTTCTCGGCAATAGCATCAAGCTCGGCAACGATTCTTTCGTCATACTTTTCACGTTTTGCAGCATCTCTTAACTCTTTTAGTTTTACAGAGCTCAGTGATTCGTACTCAATAGTTTTGTCCGACATAAAATCAACAAACTGGTCGTAAATCTTGTCGTCAACCTTAAATCCACTCTCAACTGGGGTATTATATGACGCATAATGGTTTGCAAAATCATCAATAAATCCATAGGCTTCGAGTAGAACACCAAATTTGCTCATATATTCAGCATCAATCTTAATGTCGGGCATAATGCCGCCGCCATCATAAACTTTTCTGCCATTTTTAGTAGTAAACTCTCTAATAATTGAGTCTGGAATATGTCCAACACTACCATCATCTTTACGGTGTGTGTAATCAAGAGCTTGAATACATCTACCCGATGGAGTGTAATATTTTCCAGTTGTCAGTTTTAAAAGTCCGTTGTAAGGCATTTGGCGTGGAGCTTGAACTAAACCTTTGCCAAAACTTCGTTGTCCCACAATTATTGCTCTATCCAAATCCTGCATTGCACCTGCAATAATTTCGGATGCAGAGGCTGAGCCGCTATTGACTAACACTGCTATTGGTATTTCGAGGTCAATAGGTAAGTGTCGAGTACGATATGTTGAGTTCATCTCTTTGATTTTACCTTTAATGTTTAGTGCCTCCAAATCTTTGGGAACAAACATCGAAATAATCTCAATAGCTTCACCTACAATACCTCCACCATTACCTCTAAGGTCTAAGATTAATGATTTAATGTTATTTTTGCTTTTTAGTTTTTCAAAAGCATCTTTAACCTCTTTCGAGCACCCTTCTGTAAAATTATTTAGTTGAATATAGCCAACCGAGTCTTGAATTACTCCATAGTAAGGTACTCCTGGAATTACTATTTTTTTGCGTGTAATTTCAACAGTTTTAGTTGTTGTTGTGTCGGTAAGAGGTCTATACTTGAGCGTGAACTTTGTTTCAGGGTCGCCTTTGAGCATAGAACTAACTTTCGACGAACCTGCATTTCTCAAGTTAGTTCCGTCTATTTCTAGGAGTCTATCTCCTGCTTTTAGTCCCACTTGTGCCGATGGTGTTCCTTCGTATGGCTCCGAGATTTCGACCCACTCGCCACGTTGGCGAATCAGAGCTCCAACGCCGCCATATTTGCCTGTTACCGCAAACTCAAAATCGCTCATATCCTCCTCTGGGAAGTATTCGGTGTAGGGGTCTAACTTTTTGAGCATTCCGCTCATAGCGTCACGAACCATTTTATCTGGTTTGAGCGTGTCAACATAAAATAGGTTGACATCTCTGAAAATAGAGAGCATAACCTCCATCGACTTTGCAACTTCTAACTCTGATTTTTGGGCAGCTCCCATTTGAGCACCAGCAGGAAGACACAGTACAGCAGTAGCTGCAATTATAATAGTTTTTAATCTCATTTCAATCTTTTTATATCACACTCACGTTTTTTAATAATCACTTCTCTTGCGCTACTAACTTATAAAGGTAGTCATTTTAAAAGCGGCTTTAACAACCTCTTTTCTTGGTCCGCTAATAACCGATATATCATCGCTATCTGTAGTAATAATAATTGTATCTTCGTACATCAAAGATAAGCGTTTAAGAGCTCCAATTGCTTTGAAAGTCAACTCACCCTCGTTTCCTTCAACTCGTCCGTAGCCGCACTGCGCCATCACATTTACAACCTCGTCAACTCTTTGATTTGCATTGAAAGTCAACGTCTTTTTTGTGTATCCCATAAATGGGTAGATAAGAGCAAAAACTCCAACTACAATGAGTAGATAGTATGAGCGTTCGGTTTGAAATAGGTTTTCAAACGAGAGAGAAGTAGCGTTTAGTAGATTCATTACCGATAGGATAAGTGCAAGAAACACTGTAAGATAGATTACATACTTGGCAAATCGTCTAAAATAAGTTGATATGTTCATTTTATTGTTTTTATTTGTTTATTTTTTTAGTATTATAACTGTTAACTATTTTTTTAGTAATGTTCGGGCTTGTTCTCTAGCTGCATCGGTAATCGTTGCTCCCGACAACATAGCTGCTATTTGCTCAATCCTCTGATTTTGGTCTAATCTCTTAATATGCGTACCTCTATCCTTATAAACTTGATAGTGGTTCTCGCCTTTGGCTGCAACTTGTGGTAGGTGAGTGATGTTAATCACCTGCATACCAGCACTCATACCCTCTATTATCTCGCCCATAGCATCTGCCACCGCTCCCGAAACTCCAGTGTCAATCTCATCAAAAATTATAGTCGGTAGTTTTAGTTTTTTAGCAACTAAATCCTTAATCGAAAGCATCAATCTCGACATCTCACCACCACTAGCAACTCCTTCAATTGGTTGAGGAGCTGATGATTGATTTGCCGAAAACAGGAATTTTATGTTGTCTATTCCGTTGGTTGTAAGCTCGTCTGTTGTAACTATCTCTACTCTAAATTTAGGCTGTTTAATACCTAGTTTTGATAGCGATTCAATAATATGTTTTTCGATTTGAGACACGCACTTTTTACGACTTTCACTCAATTTCTTCGCCAACTCTCTAGCTTCAGCCTCTCTCTGTTTAGCCTCCTTCTCTTTATTTTCAATCAACTCTTCGCCACCCTCAATTGCCGAGTATTGAGCCTCGAACTGAGCCAGAACAGCTATCAATTCATCGCCATTATCGACTTTATGTTTTCTGCAAAGTGTGTAAATAGTATCTAATCGTTGTTCTATAAACTCTAATCGTTTAGGGTCGGACTCTATATTCATTGCCTCGTCACTTAACTGTTCGGCAATGTCTTTAAGCTCTATATAACAGCTTTTTAACCTCTCTGCAATGTCCGAAGCCTCGTTGTAATTTCCCTCAATTCGTTGCAGAGTATTGATAGAGCTTTTAAGTTCGCTAACCACTCCACCTTGGTCGCCTTCGAGTATTGTAGCTACACTTCCTAGAGCCATTCCAATCTCCTCACTGTGCGATAGTTTGCGTTGTTCTTCCTCTAACTCCTCTTGTTCGCCCTCTCTAATTTTTGCTTCACTAAGTTGCTCAATCTGGTAGGCAATAAACTCGCTTTGTGTTGCCGACTTCTCTTGAGCTGCTTTCAATGTGGCTATCTCTTTGTTAAGCGCACTAAGTTCGTTAAATATTGTGCAGTAACTATTAACAAGTTGCGAATTTTCAGCAGTTGCATCTACTATTTCTCTTTGAAAATCGCTTCTAGCAAGTAGTAATGTTTGGTGTTGCGAGTGAATATCAATGAGTGCATCACTAACAGAGCGAAGAGTTTGTAGCGTTACAGGCATATCGTCGATAAAAGCACGACTTTTGCCACTGCTTTGTATCACTCTGCGAATTACAATCTCACTACTATAGTCTAGCTCCAACTCATCGAACAACCTCTCCAATCCATAACCTTCAATTGCAAACACCCCCTCGACAACGCAACTCGGTGCGCCGTCCGAAATTGCACTAATATCAGCTCTTGCACCACCTAACAGCCCCAAAGCACCCAACAATATCGACTTACCAGCACCAGTTTCACCAGTAATGGTATTAAGCGATGGAGCAAACTCAATATCGAGTTGCTCAATGATTGCATAATTTTGGATATGTAAATTTTTTAGCAATTTGGTAGTTAGGAGTTAGAATTAAGGAGTTAGAAGTTATAAGTAAGAGTAAGCAAAAACTACTAATTTCTAGCTTCTAATTTATCGAAAATGTAGTTGACGATGTCGTGTGCAACTTCAGCTTTTGACTTTAGACTATACTCTGTTTGTGATTCATTATCAAAAATAGTAATCTTATTAGTGTCGCAACCAAATCCAGCACCGCTGTCATTGAGCGAATTTAGAACAACTGCGTCTAAGTTCTTTGCGTCCAATTTTTTACGTGCATTCTGTGCTTCGTTGTCAGTTTCGAGTGCAAAACCAACAGCAAATTGGTTACTTCTCTTGTTTTTGCAGAGCGTAGCTGCTATATCAACAGTAGGAACAAGCACTAGTTCAAGATTTTGCTCTTTCGAGTTTTTTATTTTATTTTTTTTAGGCTCTTGTGGAGTGTAATCTGCCACTGCTGCGGCAAAAACCGCAATATCGCAGCTTTCGAAAACTGCTTTGGTGCTCTCGTACATATCTGCTGCACTCATCTGCCCCGCAATCAGCGTAACTTCCGCACCTCGTCGCTCAAATTCAGCTGCAATAGCACGACCCATTTTTCCGCTTGAGTGGTTCGAAATATAACGTACTGCGTCAATTGACTCAACCGTTGCTCCAGCTGTTACAACTACTTTCTTTCCCTCAAAATCACGCTTCAAACTATTCAGAACATACTCTGCAATATCTTCAGGTTCTGCCATTCGTCCTTTGCCAGTGAGTCCGCTTGCTAAAAAACCACTTCCAGGTTCAACGACCTCAATGCCTCTGTTTTTGAGCGTTGCTATGTTGTTTTGAGTTGCACTGTGCGCCCACATATCCAAATCCATAGCAGGTGCAATAACAACCGAGCAGCGTGCCGAAAGGTATGTGCATAGCAGTAAATTATCGGCAATGCCACTAGCCATTTTAGCTAATGTGTTGGCTGTTGCAGGTGCAATAACCATTACATCAGCCCACTCGCCTAACGAGATATGAGAGTTCCATCTACCATCTTCGGGCGAGAAGCCATCTATAAACACTGGGTTTGACGACAGCGTTGCCATTGTAAGCGGAGTAATAAAATCTCGAGCTGCAGGGGTCATTACAACGCGAACAGAGTGCCCTCGCTTTACAAATTCTCGTACAAGCGTGGCACTCTTATAGGCGGCAATTCCTGCCGAAACTCCAAGTAAAATATTCATCGATTAATCGAAAATAAGTGACTCTGTTCAGAGCTTTTCTAATAAATTATTGCTCTGTAAATATCAATTATAGGTTGAAACTATTTTATTTCGAACTCTATATCACCATCTAAAAACTCTTCGATAGCCACAAGTGTAGCTTTTGGTTGACGCTCGTAGTGGCGTGAGATTTCGATTTGTTCACGATTCTCGAAAGTTTCTTCCAGGTTGTCTGATGAACCAGCAAAGTCAGCCAATTTTGAATTTAACTCCTCTTTGGTGCTTTTTGATATTTGGTTTGAACGACGCGCGATGATAGTCACCGATTCGTAAATATTACCAGTTGGAGCATCTAAATCTGAAAGTGTACGTGTAACAGTGTTGTTAGGTGTTTTTTTCATTTTGTTTCTCAAAAATATATGTATAATTCTTATTGCTCAGTTGTTGTTTGATTGTTTGCTTCTTTATTTTGGAGCGATGTTTGTTTTTGCTCTTCTCTTTTTTTCTTTTTTTCTTCGCTTTTTTCGATGTCAGCAGCTTTTTTAGCGGCTTTCTCTTCGGTTTCCATCTCTTTTATCTTTTTGCGTTCGACTTTGGCGTTCTCATTCATTACTTTTCCTTCAATCCTCATCTTTTTACGCTCAATCTTGATAATCTCTCTAGACTCTTTGATACCTTGGCGAAGAACTGTTTTCTCCTCTTTCGTTTTTACGTAGAAAAGTTTATCTTTATAATCTTCGATTTTAGCTTTAGCATCTTCGATTTTTGTTGCACTAGTTTCTAGCATTTGCGACGTTACGCCATTTTTGTCAACGAAATCTTGAGCAATATTTTTCATTTTTTCTAGCTCTCTGCCAAACTTTTTTGATTCCGGAAATGCTGTTATAAAGTTATAATAGGCGTCAATTGTTTTCAAAAATCTATCCAATTGACGAGCATAAACGCTGTTTCGGGCATAATCGAACCAAGATTTACAGATGAGATACATAATCTCCTCTTTGTATGGTGTTTCGGGTGACTCTTTTATTATTGCTCTGAGCGATGTAATAGCTGATTGGAAGTGCCCTAATTTATAGTAAAGGGCTGCATTCATATATTTTTTGTGGTAAAGTTTGTTGTGAAGTTCTTCGATCATCGTGTGAATTTCGGGCACAAACGGTGACTCTGGATGTCGATTAAGATACTCAACAAAGGCTGAGATTGCTCGTCTAGTAGCGCTTTGATCGCGTTCGACATCGGGAGCAATTTTGTAGAAGCTCATTGCATAGATATACTCTGCTTCTGGAGTTTTTGATGAACGAGGGAATTTATTTCTGTATTGATCCATAGTTTCACCAGCCATTTCGAAATCTTTGGTTTCGTATAGCAGTTTTCCTAGCGTGTAGAGTGTTGTATCTTCGTAGGCGGTTCCTATTAGGGCAGGAATTGCGCTTTCAAACATAGCTTTAGCACGTTCGTACTTTTTGTTTTTATAAAAATCCATACCAGCTTCGTATTTTGCTACCGCATCATCACTCTTGAGTAGTCTGTTGTACTCCGCACACCCACATAGCATTGTTGCTACGATTGTCGCTAATAATAGTTTTAATTTCATCACTTTGTTTCTTCGCACTTTGTTTTTATTTGTAAACTTTAGTTTATAGTAACCAAATTTTGAGATTTTGGTTTCAATCTGCAAAGATAACACTTTTTATGATTTTTTGCCGTTTTTTATCTTATTTATTCTTACCTTTGCCGTGCTTGTTTAATTTTGAATTTTAAATCTTGCTTTTTTGATTGCATATTCTATGATGTGTTTGTAAATATAATGGATGATTTGGTGTAATATTTGCTGGTTATTTTAAGTTAATATAATATTTT
>CAMTOL010000115.1 GCA_947074135.1 uncultured Rikenellaceae bacterium | reverse complement strand
AAAAACAAAATGTAAATTATTGTCAATCTATTTAACTAAACTTAGACACAAATCCAACAACGCATTATTGCTTTTAGATTTCTTGTATTGATACTGCATTTGCCATCTTCGCATACGATTATTCTTGTTACTTTAGCTTTTTTACTGCGTCCATAGCTGTTTTGTAGTCTGGCTCGTCGGTCAACTCTTTGACATACTCAACATACGCTACCTTTCCCTCTGTGTTTACTATTACTACTCCTCGTGCTAGTAGTTTGTTCTCTTTAATCAAAAAGCCATATTTCTCACCAAATTCGCTATCGCGATAGTCTGAGAGCGTGTGAACTGACGAGATGCCTTCAGCTGCGCAAAATCTAGAAAGTGCAAAGGGTAAATCTTTAGATATCGATAATACGACTACATCTTTATCTAGCTTTGTCGATTCTTTATTAAAGTGCTTGAGTTGCAGACTACACACTTTAGTATCAACTGATGGAAATGTTGTGATTACTATCTTTTTGCCTTTAAAGTCCGATAGTTTTACTTCGCGCATCGAAGCATCAATGGCTTTAAATTCAGGTGCAGTGTCGCCAACTTTAATCATAGTGCCAAGTATTGTAAGCGGAGTGCCGTCCACAAATACTACATTTTTGTTCTCTTTCATTGCTCTTTGTTTTTTAGTTTGTTAAATCTAGAACTAAATTTGTAGCAATTAATGTTCCAAGATAGTTTTAGTATAAAAAAAAGATGCTTAGATATTATCTAAGCATCTTTTAGTTCTATTGTTATAGCTATCTATGATTACACCAAGAAACCAAGTAGGATACCTGCTGCAACAGCCGAGCCAATCACACCAGCTACGTTTGGACCCATAGCGTGCATCAACAAGAAGTTTGTCTTGTCGTAGTGTTGCCCAACCTCTTGACTCACGCGTGCCGAGTCTGGCACAGCACTTACACCTGAGTTACCAATGAGTGGGTTGATTTTGTTACCCTCTTTTAGGAATAGGTTGAAGAACTTAACAAACAAGATACCCGAAATTGTAGCAACCACAAACGACGCAGCACCAAGAACGAAAATCTTGATAGAGGCTGGAGTAAGGAATGTAGTAGCTTGTGTCGAAGCACCAACGGTAAGTCCTAGTAGGATTGTTACGATGTCGATAAGTTGGTTAGAGGCTGTAACAGCCAAACGACGTGTTACACCGCTCTCTTTGAGTAGGTTACCGAAGAACAACATACCAAGTAGCGGAAGTCCCGATGGAACTAGGAATGTTGTGAGCAACATACCGATAATAGGGAACAAAATCTTCTCACGCTCAGATACTTGACGTGGAGGTTTCATGCGAATCAAACGCTCTTTACTGTTGGTGAGTAGTTTCATCAACGGAGGTTGAATCACAGGAACGAGCGCCATATAAGAGTATGCCGAAATCGCAATAGCACCCATAAGGTCTGGAGCAAGTTTTGACGAAAGGAAGATAGCTGTCGGACCGTCAGCACCACCGATAATACCGATAGCACCAGCTTCGGCAGCAGTGAATCCGAATGCCAACGATGCCATATAAGCACCGAAGATACCGAATTGTGCCGCAGCACCGATAAGCATAAGTTTAGGGTTAGAGATAAGAGCCGAGAAGTCGGTCATAGCTCCAATTCCTAGGAAGATTAGTGGAGGATAAACTCCTTTAAGCACCCCAAAGTATAGGTAGTTCAAAACTGAACCATCTTCGTAGATACCGATTTGGTAACCAGCCGAAAATGGTATATTACCAATCAAGATACCAAATCCAATTGGGACAAGTAGCATTGGTTCGAATTTCTTAGCGATACCTAGGTATAGGAAAATCAACCCCACCACAATCATTGCAATGTGCCCCCAGGTGGCATTAGCAAAACCAGTGAAGGCTAAGAATGTTTGTAAGTTTTCTAAAATAAAATCCATTTTTTCTTTTTAGTTTTCAATCCATAATCTTTAAAGCAGAATTTATGCTTTGTGAATTATGCATTAAACGTTATCCAATTGTAATTAAAACGTCGCCTTCAAGTACAGAGTCGCCTTTGCGAACTTTTAATGATTTAACAACACCTTCACGGTCGCTGTCAATATTGTTCTCCATTTTCATTGCTTCGAGCAACATCAAACGTTGACCAACTTTAACAGCATCGCCCTCGCGTACCATAACGTCAAGGATAACACCTGGAAGTGGGCTTTTGATGTCGCCAGCAGCAGCTGAGGCTGTACGAGCAGGAGAGTTGGTGTTTTGGATAGCAGGGTGAGCTTCTCCGGCTGGAACTGCAACTGGTTGTACAATGCGTGGAGTTTTTGTTGCTGGTTTAGCTTTCAATCCCTCTACGTCAACTATATATTCAGTGCCGTTAACGATAACTTCAGCCGAGTCGTTCTCAACATTCTTTACAGAAACGGCATATTCGTTACCGTTTACTTTGATTTTATATTCTTTCATTATTTTTAGTTCTATTTTTCAAAAGTTGTTTAATAACTTCATTGCAACTTTTTGTAAAAGTCGTCAATTTGGGTCTTAGGCAAAGCCGTAAGAAATTTTATAAGGAGCGTACTAAATTTTACGCGACCCATTAAAATTTCGCAGCAAGGCAGCATAAGGCTCGATTTTATGACTTCTACCTACGGTTTGGCAATTGGCGCATCGAATAAATTTTCGAACTCCAAGGAGAGTATGTGCGTGCAACTTTATTAATTGTCACAACGTTACTTTCGATGTCGTGTAAATCCTCCTCGTAAAGTTTGAGAGCCACTGCAATAGCTGCAATAGTTTCGCCTTGTAGATCGTCAGAAGCATTAATCTTTGCTGCCGCTGGAGCTACTGCTTTGACCTTCTCCTCTTTCTTAACTGTGCCTCTTTGCATAACAAGTCCAAGGCATTTGAAAATCAAGAACAACGAAAGTAGAGCCGAGAATACGACACTCATAGCTGTAATTGCCATTGCAAAACCGTTAGGGTCTTGACTGCGGAACACTTCGCTTTTTGGTTCAGGCTCTCGTGTTTCGTTAGTTTGCAGTGGAGTTATGTGAGATAGTTTTTTGTATTCAAACACCTCAGTATCATAGTTGAGAATGCGACCAAACGAAACGTCATCAGCTTGAATGTTAAGGTCATACTCAACTGAGTCAATAGTAACTTTACCACTCTGGTCTAACAGTTCTAGGCGGTCGAGCATAGGGATAAGCATCTCTAAACGAGCCGAATCTGTTACGTTTAACACGAAGTTGGTGTGGAAAGTACCTTTGTTAGAACTTCCATCAGCAAAGAAGATAAGATATCCTTGCGGTGGAATATTGGTTCGGGCATCGTTTTTAGGGATACGATAGGTAACAGTGTCACCTCCTTGCGTAAATCTAAGAAACGCTCCCGCAACATTTGCATTTGCGTAACCTGAATTGTAAAGCTCAATCCAGCCTACTTTATGTCCAAAATCATCTGCATAGCTGTCGACGTTTTTAACAAGAATTTCGTTGATTTTAACATCACGAAGTCCTTGCGCAAAACCAGCGAAGCTAAGGCAAATGGCAGCGACAATCAGTAATATTTTTTTCATAGTATTGTCTTAACTCTTTGTTATAGAGGAATGTTAGTGTGTTTTTTAGCAGGGTTTGTAACCTTTTTGGTTGCTAGTGATTGAAGAGCACGAATAACACGGAAACGAGTGTTGCGTGGTTCGATAACGTCGTCAATGTAGCCGTAAGATGCTGCAACGTAAGGGTTAGCGAATTTTTCGCTATATTCTGCCTCTTTTTCAGCCACAAATTTAGCTTTTGCTTCTGGTTCTTCGACTGCTTTGATTTCGCGAGCCATAAGAACTTCAACAGCACCACTTGCGCCCATAACAGCGATTTCGCCCATTGGCCAAGAGTAGTTGATGTCACCACGAAGGTGTTTAGAGCTCATCACACAGTATGCTCCACCATATGCTTTACGCAAAATAATAGTAACTTTAGGCACAGTAGCTTCGCCATAAGCAAATAGAAGTTTTGCACCGTGGTTGATAATTCCACCATACTCTTGAGCAGTACCTGGTAAGAAACCTGGAACGTCAACTAGAGTTACAATTGGAATATTGAAAGCGTCGCAGAAACGAACAAAACGAGCTGCTTTACAAGATGCTTTGATGTCTAGCACACCAGCCAAGTATTTAGGTTGGTTAGCGATAATACCAACGCTTTGACCGTTGAAACGAGCAAAACCAGTTACGATATTTTGAGCATAAGCGCGTTGTGATTCAAGGAATTCGCCGTTGTCAACAACTGCGTGAATTACGTCGAGTACGTCGTAAGGTTTGTTTGGATTGTCAGGAATAAGTTCGTTTAGAGAGTCTTCCAAGCGGTCGATATCGTCTGTACAAACTGCTAGTGGAGCCTCCTCAAGGTTGTTCGATGGCACGAAGCTAACCAATTTGCGAACCATTTGTAGACCCTCCTCTTCGGTTTCGCTAACAAAGTGAGCTACACCAGATTTAGTAGAGTGGATTGACGCACCACCCAATTGCTCTTGAGTTACATCTTCGCCTGTAACGGTTTTAACAACTTTAGGACCTGTTACAAACATATAGCTGATGCCTTTGTTCATAAGAATAAAATCGGTAAGTGCTGGAGAGTAAACTGCACCACCTGCGCAAGGACCTGAAATTACAGAAATTTGAGGAATAACGCCCGAAGCAAGGATATTGCGTTGGAAAATCTCAGTATAACCTGAAAGTGCGTTAACAGCCTCTTGGATACGTGCTCCACCTGAGTCATTGATGCCGATTACAGGAGCGCCATTTTTCATAGCCATATCCATAACTTTACAGATTTTAGCTGCGAAAGTTTCGGAAAGAGAACCGCCGAAAACAGTGAAGTCTTGGCTGAAAACATAGACTAGACGACCATCGATTGTACCATAGCCAGTTACAACGCCATCTCCGTAGTATTGCTCTTTTTCTAGTCCGAAGTTAGTACAACGGTGTTTTACAAACATATCGAACTCCTCGAATGAACCTTCGTCGAGTAGGATTTCGATACGCTCTCTAGCAGTAAGTTTGCCTTTAGCGTGTTGCGAGTCAATGCGTTTTTGACCGCCACCGAGTTTGGCTTGTTCGCGCAACTCGATAAGTTTTTTGATTTTATCAGTATTTACACTCATAGTGAGTTAAGAATTAAGAATTAAAAAAAATAGAATTATTCTGAACATAATTCAGTTAGTACGCCTCCAGTTGATTTTGGGTGCAAGAAACCGATGTTTAATCCTTCTGCTCCTTTGCGTGGAGTTTTGTCGATTAGTTGGATTCCTAGTTCCGCAGCTTCGTTTAGTGAACCTTGTAGGTCTTCAACTGCTAGTGCAACGTGATGAACTCCAGTGCCTTTGTTTTCGATAAATTTAGCGATAGGGCTATCTTCGGCAGTAGCTTCGAGGAGTTCGATTTTAGTTTGACCGATTTTGAAGAAAGCGGTTTTAACTTTTTGCTCTGTTACCTCTTCGATAGAGTAGCATTTTGTGCCTAGCATTTTTTCCCAAACTGGAATTGCTTCATCAAGGCTCTTAACTGCGATACCAAGATGTTCGATGTGTGTAGGTTTCATTCTTTGTAAGATAGAATTTTGATAGTTTATATTATTTTTTATTAAGCTTCGTGTAAGTTGTTTGTTATCACATCTAAATCAATCTGACGTGGATACCAAACTACAAAGTTATGTTTTTTGATTGAGAAGTTAAAACTTTTTTTTGCTTTTTTTGAAGTTTTTTTATCGATTGATTATAAGCAACTTTTTTACTACTTCTCAAGAGATGAGAGTAGTGATGTTGTCATCTTTTTGTAGTACATTTGCGTTCTAAATGTTAAAAAAAATATGAGTCAAAAAGTTAGAGCAAAGAAGGAGTTGGGGCAACATTTTTTGAATGACCTCTCCATTGCTGCCGATATTGTCGATGCGTTGCCAATTAGTTGTGCTGAGTCTGTGGTTGAAGTTGGACCTGGAATGGGGGTGTTAACTCAATTTTTGATAAAGCGTAAGGATTTCGATTTTTCGGTTATCGAAATTGACACCGAAAGCATTGCCTATCTCAACAGGAATTATCCAGTCGAGTTGGCTGGTCGCATTGTTGAGGGTGATTTTCTAAAGATGCCATTCGAACGCCAAACTGCTGTAATTGGCAATTTTCCGTATAACATTTCGACTCAGATTTTCTTTCATATTCTCGATAATCGAGATAGTGTACCTGTGGTTGTGGGTATGTTGCAAAAGGAGGTAGCTGCTCGGTTGGCGGCTCCAGCAGGCAAGCGTGAGGGAGGAGTGTTGAGTATTATGTTGCAGGCGTTTTACGATGTGGAGTATTTGTTTGAGGTGGGTGCTGATAGGTTTTCGCCACCGCCAAAGGTGCAGAGTGCTGTTATTCGTTGTGTGAGAAATGGGGTAGTGGATTTGGGGTGCGACGAGGTTATGTTTCGTCGTGTTGTGAAGGGTGCATTTTCGCAACGACGAAAGACTTTAAAAAACTCGCTCTATGCTTCTTTTCCTATGTTGGCAGCCGAGAAAGTACAACACGAGTGGTTTGGTCGTCGGGCTGAGAATTTGACGATAGAGGAGTTTGTGGAGCTGACCAATTTTTTGGCTGATTATATGTAGGTTGGGGTGGTGTGGAGCGGTTTGTCCATAAAAGTTTTTGGTGCAACTTCTCCAAAAATGCTGTGTTTTCATCAACCCCAAAATTTGATAATGCAATTTTGCAGACTGACTGCCATCGTTCTTTTGTGGACAAAAGAACCAAAAAACTTTACGGAAACTTCGTTTCCGATGACGTATTGATTTTTTTTCTTTGACTTTAAAAATCCTATTATTATGAATATTGCAGAGCTAAACCCTAAAGAGGTTTTTACAATCTTTGACCAAATTACCAAAATTTCTCGACTATCAAAAAAAGAGGAGCTTATCCGAAACTACCACAACACATTCTTTAACATCCACACGCTCAACTCTAAAGAAGAGTCAAAGTGTAAACGTCTAATCCTAAAACTCGCACCGTAAGGCTTTGAGTACAAATGCTGAGTTGTCATCCATACACACATCTCCTACTTAT
>CAMTOL010000114.1 GCA_947074135.1 uncultured Rikenellaceae bacterium | reverse complement strand
AATCAAACTGAACAAGTGTTTGAAGAAAAAGATTAAATAGATATATGTATTATGTATATTAATGCTCAGAATGATGGAAAATTATTAGCAAGTCAAAAACACCTTGCAACTCAATCATTAGTAATAGTATCTGCTTTGCAAAAACAGGAGTTATTGCTGTAATTGATGAAGCAACAGGGTTTGTAAACGATAAAAATAGAGCCAAGAATGAATTACAGAAGTTTCTTCAACAATTTATGAGAGAGGATGCAGCCTCACTTGTAAAGCGATTTGAAGATACTTTTTTCGAATCTATATATACAATGAGAGGTTGGACTTGGAATTACACACATAAACATCCGAGTGTAGTTGGTAAATGGATAAATGATTTAGTTTATGAACGTATTGCTCCTGTTGTCTTGTCTGAATTAAGAAAAAAAAATCCAATTACAGATACAGGTCATAGAAAACATAAACATCATCAATTTCTTACAGAAGAAATAGGTATCCCTAAATTATTAAATCACATAGCTTCTTTAGAAGCATTAAGTAGAGCATCTAATTACAATTGGGATAGATTTATGGATATGGTTGATATTGCATTCCCAAAACAACATCAGCAGCTTAAAATATATTTTGATGACATATATGACGAGACGAAAAAAGACAAATACGATACTATCGTAAAAGACAATAATGATATAGAAATTAACAAGCCATCAACATTCAATAAATCTTTAAAACAAGCCTTAGATTTCAATCCTAATAAAGATAAAAAATAGGGGCGATTAAGCCCCTATTACCTATTGTTTGATTGTTATTATTGTTTTGTGTATCTTGTGTAATTATTGTTATTGACCTCAACTCCATTTGCTTCAAAAATAGAAGAATTTTTAAGTGTATATTTGAATGTTGCATTATCTTTTAGCCTAACGATAATAAGATTGGGGTAATCTAATTGATATGTAATATCAGAAAAGAAAGTAACTTTTTCTCCGTTGCGAGTTCTATAAAATTCACCATCTTTATCAGAAGTAAATTTATAGCATTGTTTACAATCTCCACCATTCAACAGTTGATATGCCAAATCATTAGTAGCCCAAATGGTATTAACAAGGCGAGAATCTCTTATAGGTGTTTCATCTTTTTTACAAGAAGTGAATACTGCTAATAGTGTCGTAGTTAAGATAGCGAGTAAGACAATTTTTGTTTTCATTTCGTTATTATGTATTAGTTAAACAATAGGTACTAAAAAAGCGTGTACATACAATACACGCCATCAAGGGCTACGACACCCCATTGTCTTTGTAGAGTAAGCACACGCAAAGCGCATCTTACCTAATAAGACAATTTTGAGCCTATTTTTATCAGAGTCGTAGTTTGATGGCGATTAGGCTATATGTGGGAACAAAGATACGAAATATATTTGTCAGTATGAATATATAAATTAAAAATAACCGCAAGTGTAAACTTGTATATAATTACCTAATTAGATTTGACAACCATTGCTATAATACTCACATTGAGCACTATATAACGAGCAGAACAAAAAAGTGGTATTTTTTCTTAGCCAATTGAGAATTATAATAGTAACTTTGCAAACTCTATTAGGGATTTTTACCCAAAATTATGTTTCATACCAATTAACACTAAATATGCTTTCTACTCTCTTTGGCTCATCAATATTTGCCCTATTTATCATTATCACAATAGGATTTGTTGTAGGACGAATCAACTTTAAAGGTATTAACCTCGATGTTTCGGCAGTTATCTTTGTTGCGCTACTTTTTGGACATTACGGAGTTGAGATTCCTGCTGCGCTCGGTAATTTTGGTATGGTGCTCTTTATCTTTGCTGTCGGCATCCAGGCTGGACCTGGGTTTTTCGACACTTTCCGCTCAAAAGGTAAAAGTTTGACCGTAATGGCACTAATACTAGTTGGAACAGCAGCTCTGACAACAATAGGAGTTAGTTACGTTTTTGGGTTTTCGGCAGTCGAAGCGGCTGGGTTGCTCACTGGTTCGTTGACCTCAACACCAGGTCTTGCAACGGCTAAAGAGATTGCAGGCGACGCAGCCGCCATATCTTATAGTATCGCTTACCCTTTTGGAGTTATCGGCGTAATACTCTTTATCAAACTATTACCCTCAATTCTCAAAATTAACATTGCAGATGAGCAGAAAAAACTCGATGCTCAATCTAAAGCACTCTTTCCGGATATTAATGCCTCGGCATTTGAGGTCACAAATCCTTTGATTATCGATAAAGCGTTATCCGAACTCTCAATTAGAACTCTAACTGGAGCTACGATTTCGAGAGCCGTAAGAGATGATATTTCATTTATTCCATCTGGCAAAGATTGCCTAAAAATCGGAGATAAGGTTAAGGCAGTCGGCACGAGTGAAGCTCTGCAAAAACTCGAAAAGATGTTAGGAGCAAGGCTTGAGGGCGAGCTACCATTTGGAGGCGGCATAGTTCTCGAAACAGCACTGATTACCCGAAAAGAGTTGGTAGGCAAACCGCTTTCGAGCCTATCGCTACAACAAAACTTCGGCTGTAACGTGACTCGGGTGCGACGTGCTGGAGTTGACATTGCACCAGACCCAACGCTCAAACTCAAATTTGGCGACAAACTAACCCTTGTTGCTCCTCAAGAGCATATGAAAGAGCTAATGAAACTACTTGGCAATCAGAAAAAGAAGATATCGGACACCGACTTTTTCCCTATTGCACTAGGTATTGTTATTGGGGTATTGGTGGGGCATATATCAATCTCATTTGAGAGTTTCTCGTTTACGCTAGGACTAACAGGAGGTGTACTTCTTACCGCTCTTGTGCTTAGCGCTGTAGGCAAGACAGGTTCGGTGATTTGGACTATGAGTTCATCGGCAAATCAGCTGCTTAGACAGTTGGGGTTGTTACTCTTTCTTGCAAACGTAGGAACATCGGCAGGAGCAACACTAGTCGAAACGTTCCAACAGAGTGGTTGGTCGTTGTTTGTCGGCGGCGTATTTATCACCGTTCTTCCAATGATTATCACGACAGTTATTGCACGCTCGATATTTAAAATCAACCTTATTGAGCTTCTTGGCGCACTAGCAGGTGGTATGACCTCAACTCCAGGACTTGCTGCTGCCGACTCGATGAGCAGCTCTTCGGCAGCCTCGGTAGCCTACGCAACTGTCTATCCAGTCGCTATGGTGTTGCTAATTATCCTGACTCAGATTACAACCTCGCTACTGTAATTAACCTGAAAAAAGGGCTAAAGACTATGATTCGGTACTGCTTCTGATTTCGGTAGCAACAAAATCCTTTGGCAACACTCCAAACTCCGTCTCGAAACACTTGGCAAAATAGGAACTATTAGAAAAACCAACCATATACATAACCTCAGATACAGTAAACTTGCCTTGACGAAGTAACATAGAGGCCTTCTTAAGCCTAATCGAACGTATATAATCAACCGGAGTCATACCAACCATAGCCTTGAGTTTGCGATAGAGCTGTTTTTGCGAAATTTCGCTCAAATTACTAAGCTGCGAAACATTAAAATTCGAATCCCCCAAATTGCTCTCAATAATCGAAATAACACTCTCCAGAAACTTCTCATCTACACTCACTGCCTTAATCTGCGAAACTTCGGTAATAGCCTCAATACGAACCATCTGCTCAATCTTCTGACGACGTTGCAGAAGCTGCTCAGCACGAAGTTTCAAGACCTCAATATCAAACGGTTTTTGGATATATACATCAATATCGGCAAGAAGACTCTCACGCTCTGCCTCGTATTTTGCCGTCAAAGCAATAATTGGAATAGCTGCCGTCACAGGACTCTTTTTTAATCGCTTGCTAAGCTCTATTCCACCCATCTGTGGCATCATCAAGTCCGTAATTATCAACTCCGGAAGCCATTGAGTCGCAATCTCTAACGCCTCCTTGCCATTATAAGCTCCACGACAATCATAAATTTCACTAAAAGAGTCGCAAATAAAACTAACGATAGAGCTATTGTCATCAACAATCAACAACTTCGCCTTTACCTCAATCTCGCTCTTCTGACGCTCCTCTTGAGGCTTCTCGACAGACTCTGGAGAAGACTCTAACTCAACTATTCTGCTATTATGTCCCAGAGGCAGTGTTACCTTGACCGTTGTACCTTGCCCAACCTTAGAGCTGACCTCAACCCGTCCATCGTGCATCTGAGCATAACGTTTCACAAGATAAAGACCAATGCCCGTACCTTCACGATTAAGCTCTTTGTCAACTCCCTGATAGTAGCGTTGGAAGATATGCGGAAGCTCATTCTGCGCTATGCCTACACCACTATCCTTAACTGTCAGCTCAACCACCTCCTCGCTGCGACGAAGAGTTATATCGACACTAATGCAACCTTGGGAAGGCGTAAACTTGACCGAGTTTGAGAGCAGATTTGTAATCATAGACTCAATTTTTGGCAAATCAACATCAAAATAGAGTCGTTCGCAATTAGCATTAAAATTAAAAGCTACCCCTTTCTGCAGCAAAGTATCGTCGAAACTCTCCCCTAACTCCCTAACAAAACCCACAAACTCGACACTAGAGAGCATCAACCAATTGTCGTCACGACTGCCGTCCTCGAACTCCAAAGCTCTATGAATTAGCGTGTTTAGTCGTTTAGCATTCTGCTCAACAAGTCTTAACTCCGACCTCTTTTTACTATCTTTAGTTGTCGATACTAGTTTTGAAATAGGCGCAAGGATTAACGAAAGCGGAGTTTTAAACTCGTGTGAAATATTGGTAAAAAACTCTATCTTTTGGTTGGTCTGCTCTAATGTACGCTCCTTATCCCACCTCTCATATCGAAGCCGATTGCGCATAACGACTAGTTTGAAACCCAACCAAACCAAAGCACCCAAAACAATGAGATAACCTATCATAGCATATCGACTCAAATACCAAGGAGGCGAAATTACAACATCGATAAGAGTCAAAGGTTCGTTTGAGCTATCGCCACCGATTTGGGCAATTACAAAACTATAAGAACCATATGGCAAGTTGGAGTACGATGCACTAAAGTTGTTCTCCACGCCACTATGCCACTCCTTTTCATAACCAGCCAACTGATAGACATAATCTCCAATAGTCGATGCAGAATAGTTCATAACCGAAAAATCGAAAACTAGATTATTGCTACGATAATCAAGCTCAATGGTATCCAAATATCTTATGCTTCGACCCTTAGAGTAATGTATCTCGCCATTGACCGAAATCTGAGTAACAACAGGAACCGCATTGTTACTCTTACCAATTTGAGCCGATGCAATAGCTATAAAGTCAACTCCACCAATGTAGATTGAGTTTGAACTCTGGTCGTAGTAGAGTGTAAGAGCTGTTTGTTGTCCTAATCTCAATTTTTGGGGATTTAAAGTAGCTTTGTCAATTCTCCACACTCCACTGTGGGTAGCTACCCACACCTCATTGGGAGTTTCGGTCATCGAAATAACGTTAGCACCATTCTTCGAGAGCTCAACAACTCTCTGCTGCCCAGTTCTGGGGTTAACCACAAGGAGCTCCTCGCTCGACCCAATCCATATATTTGCATCACAATCTCGATAGATATACGATACAAGAGAGCTTAACTTATCGCTATGAAACTCACTAACTTCGAACGTATCAATGGAGATTAGATTAACAACCCCATTGTGGTTGAGCACCCACATCTTCCCTTTGTTATCATCAATTACCTGATGTATAAAATTGCTGCTAAGTCCATTTGACGTATTAAAACTTCGAAGTGCAATATTACTGCTCACACTACTCAACTCACTTTTATCGACAACCAACACTCCTCCCAAACAGGTAGCAACCCAAAAACGACCAAAACTATCCTCCTCAATATCGTACGACCAATTGGAGTTGTATCTAGTTGTAGAGTCCATAATCGATATCTGTTCGAACTCACCTTTGGCATTTAGCCGATTAACTCCACCGTCCGATACAATGTATATATTCTTCTGACTATCCTCCTCTATACCTCTGATGTGGTTGTGAGGCAGCCAATGCCTACGATTCTCCATTCTATACCAAGTGGTTTGAGGGGCGTTTGCACTACCTAGCTCTACAGCAAGAAGCCCATTAACACCACCAAAGAATATACGATTGCGACTATCAGCGAAAATAGCACTAAATTGGTTGCCAGCAACGCTACCTGTTAGGTCGTAGAGTGGTATAAGAGTGTAACTGCTAGAGGTTTCGTTAAACGAAATACCTCCATTTGTTGCCAACCAGATATTGCAATGACTATCTTCAAATATACTCCACACCACATTATCACAAAGTGACTTACTGTTGCGCGAGTCGTGGGTTACGTGCTCAATCTGCTCTACATTAAGAGCGTTTACACTACTGTTAACCTTCGAACTACTATCAATAATAAAAAGCCCGTTATCAGTTGCAATATGCAGAGCATCGTTTTGAGCTAATAGAAGCGATTTTACAGAGTTGTTTTGAAGCTCAAAAACAACCTCTACTCTACTATCTTTAACCGAATATCTAAATAGATTCTTCTCTGTGCCTATCCACAATTCATCTGTTTTGTGATTAAATAAGAGTGAATTAATAAAGATGTTAGCTGACGATGACTTCTCAGGCAATCGAACCTCAAAGATAGAGCCACTCGATAGCCGATAAAGACCATTATAGGTGCCAATATAGAGCTCCCCAACCCCTCCCAATGCTAATGAATAGATAGTCGAATTTGGCAACTCATAAGCAACTCTCTCTAACTTTTTATCCTTAAGTGAGTATATATAAAGACCCTCTAGAGTGCCGACATAGAGTCTATCGCCATCTTTGAGCAACGCTCTAACACTCGAAATAAATTCAACACCCTCCTCGTAGCTGTCAGTAAAAGTATTGTAAATCAACAGACCATTGTCCGACCCTAAATATAGTTCATCATCAATCTGAACGATGGTATGTATATAGGTGCTCTGACGAGTTCCGTTCTCATAATGTTGTTGGTAATTATGCCCATCACAACTATAAAGACCAACTAGAGTACCAATCCACATCACCCCTTGATTGTCTTGACTAATCGAGAGAGTACCATTTGCTAGCGAGGTTAACTTTATGTTTACGATGTACTGACTTGTAACACTTTTCAATCTCTT
>CAMTOL010000113.1 GCA_947074135.1 uncultured Rikenellaceae bacterium | reverse complement strand
GAGCAATAAAAAAACTACAAAAAGGGGGGTGGTGGGAGAATACAATCAAAAGAAATTCCGCAAGGAATCTCCACACCACACCCATTTATTGATATATCAATCCGCCCCTAAGTCTTACAAACTCACCTAAGTCTGCGCTTTGAAGACTTGGATTTTGTGTCATTACTCTAACACCGCCTGCCATCGTTCTTTTGTGAACAAAAAACAAAAAAACTTTGAAAAAACTGCGTTTTTTCCATTTACCCTAAACAGTTTAAAGCTTATTTTAGCTCTAACCTATCAACCTCGCGTTGAAGTTTTTTAGGTAAATTTTCAACACACTCGTGACAACGCATATCCTCACTATACATTCTCGCAATACAATAATTCGAATGTTTGCAACCGCTATACGTCAACTCTTCACTTTTAAGCCTATTAATAAAGTCTGGCATACGAACCAACGCACGAGCTAACGCTACACACTCAAAACCAGCCTCCAAGACCTCATCAAAATTCTCACGACGAACCACCCCGCCTACATATACCAACGGAATTTTAATCACCTCACGAAAACGTTTAGCATCATCTAAAAAATAGTTCTCTTTAAATGGAATAGATGGTATAACAAATCGTCCACCAAGTTTAACACCCCAACGAAGCCACCAAATTTTCATATAGTGGGTCATAGTTTTGAGCGGCATTGACCCTCGCATCACATACATCGGAGCTTTGCTCACAAATCCGCCACTCAACACCAACGCGTGTGCACCCAATCGCTCCAACTCTTGAGCAATAAGTATAGCTTCGTCTATTTCGATACCACCTTTAAAGCCATCACGAGTATTAGTCTTGACCAGCACCGCCATATCGTCCCCTGCGGCTTTCATCACCTCGTCCATACACATCTGCATAAATCGCATACGATTTTCGAGCGACCCACCAAATTTATCCTTGCGTTTATTGGTATATGGCGAGAGGAATTGCGATATTAAATATCCGTGCCCAGCGTGAATTTCGACAGCATCGAACCCCGCTTTGCGCGCCAGATTGACTGCTTCGCCAAAGGCAACAGCAATCTCCTCAATTTCGTTCACTTTGAGTCCACGCACAAAAGTTGGGGAGTAGAGGTTAAATCCTGACGATGCACCGACAGGTGTTTCTCCGCAGATATGTTTGTGCGACATATTTCCGCAGTGACCGAGCTGGATAGAGGCTTTAGCACCAGCAGCGTGTATTTGGTCGGTAATTTTGCGTAGGTCATCCACAATTTCGGGACGCATCCATAGTTGCGATTCGAACGATAGTCCGTTGCGAGTAACCGAGGCATAGGCAATTGTGGTCATACCAATACCGCCTTGTGCTACCGATATATGGTAGTCAGCAAGGAGTTTAGTAGGTGCGTTTCCGCTACACATACTTTCGAAAGCTGCGGCACGAATTGTACGATTTCGCAGTTCTACTGGTCCAATTTTAACAGGCGTAAACAACATATAATGATTGTAAATTATAAATTATGATTGTCGTACTTCGCTCAGTATGGCGAAAAAAATTGTCAATTATCAATTAAAAAAAAGAAGTGGGGGTGTAAGCCGGGTTCTGTCGTGAACTGTCATTTATCTATGGCAAAGTATTGCTACTTACGCTCGTCAGCAACCTACCCTCCGCCCATTTAGGCGAGCAGCCCTCGTCGCACCACCCGAAGGCAGCGCAGTGAACGGTATATTTGGTCTTGCAACTCGCAGCTCGGTACACAACCAGTATCACTACCGACTGTCGTAGGCTCTTACCCTACGTTTTCACCTTTTCCACCATATCGCTACGATGGTAGTTATTCTCTGTTACCCGCTTTCGTTTTCAGCAGAAGCTCACGCCCCTCTTGCATTTTCACAAGTGCGATGCTCTTTGTTGCCCGGACTTTCCTCTTTGTTGTGTCTAATAACGTATCGCAATACCCACTATCTACAAAAAAGCGACAGTTTCCCCCACTTTTTTCTTATCTTTGCGCTTTAGAATCTTATTAAATTTATTCAACTAGATTCTTAGAACCGACAAATATATGAAAAATTTTATTGATATCCACACTTTTGACTACCCTCTTCCCGACGAACGTATTGCTAAATACCCACTCGAAGAGAGAAACAACTCAAAATTGCTGATATATCGTGGCGAAAAAATAACAGACAGCACTTTTAAACAACTATTTGATTTCTTGCCAAATGACACACTACTCGCATTTAATCGCACTAAAGTTGTGAGAGCTAGGCTAGTGATGCACAAACCAACTGGCGCTCGAATCGAAATTTTTTGCCTCGAACCTGCCGAACCTGCCGACTACGAACGCGCCTTCTCGGCTCACAACTCTTCGTCGTGGCACTGTATGGTGGGCAATGCCAAGAAATTTAACACTACACTATCGACCGAAGATGGAACTTTTAGAGCTACCAAAGGCGAGGGCGATATAGTAAACTTTGAGTGGACAACCGACGAAACTTTTGGCGAACTTTTGGAAAGGCTAGGACGTGTGCCTATCCCTCCATACCTCAATCGTGACAGCGAACAGTTGGACAACACTCGCTACCAAACTACTTACGCCGTTGTCGAAGGCTCGGTAGCCGCTCCTACAGCAGGGTTACACTTTACCAAAGATATGCTCCAACAAATCGACAAAAAAGCGTTCGTAACACTACACGTTGGCGCAGGAACATTTTTGCCAGTCAAAGTCGATAACGCCACCGAACACTCGATGCATACCGAAACTTTCGATGTATCGCTAGAAACTGTCGAACTATTGACTCAAAACGAGGGTAACATCGTCGCTGTTGGCACTACAACTGTGCGCACCATCGAAAGTTTAGCTATCCTTGGAGGTAGAATCCTCAGCGGTGGCTCGACAAAAGAACCTGTCGGTCAGTGGGAACGATACGAGAAACACTCAATCGCTCCGCTTCGTGACTATATGAAAGAGCATAACCTAACCCACCTAGTCGGTGCCACCCAGATAATGATAACGCCCGGCTATAAATTCGCCACTATTCGAGGACTTATTACAAATTTCCACCAACCCAAAAGCACACTACTGCTCTTGATTTCGGCAATTGTGGGCGAAAAATGGAAAGACATTTATAACCACGCACTAGCAAACGACTACCGTTTTTTGAGCTACGGCGACAGCTCCTACTTAGAATGCACAATTCATAATTCATAATTCAAAAATTAAAAATTTGTTTTTACCAACTAGCATAAAAGAGGTCAAGGCACTTGGCTGGGAGTGGATAGATGTAATTCTGTTCACTGGCGATGCCTATATTGATCACCCTTCGTTTGGAGCAGCAGTTATTGGACGGACGCTCGAAGCGGCTGGTTATCGCGTTGCTATTGTACCTCAACCAAACTGGAGAGATGATTTGCGAGATTTCAAGAAATTTGGCGCACCTCGACTATTTTTTGGGGTTACGGCAGGGGCAATGGACTCGACCGTTATGCACTACACTCCTACTCGCCGACTTCGCTCTGACGATGCCTATACGCCTGACAACCGCCACGGAGCAAGACCCGACTACCCCACTGTTGTTTACACTAAAATACTAAAAGAACTCTATCCAGATTCGTTAGTTGTGATTGGCGGCATCGAGGCATCGCTTCGACGTTTCACACACTACGACTATCTTCAAGATAAGTTACTGCCTTCGTTTGCAGCGCACACTGGAGCTGACATTTTGAGCTACGGAATGGGCGAAAAGACGGTGGTCGAGTTGGCTAGGCGGATTGAAGATGGCGAAAATTGGCAAAATACGCCTCAGATTGCATATTTTGAGCCAAATTTCAAAGGCGACACAAGAGAAGCAATTATTCTTCATAGCTTTGAGGAGTGCTTAGCAGATGCAAAAAAGTTTGCTGAGAATTTTGTCGAGATTGAACGTCAAAGTAACAGAGTTGAACCTAGAAAACTAATCGAACCAATTAATAATTGTCAATTTAACAGTGGGGCTGTTGTTGTAAATCCCTCCTATCCAACCTTTACGACCGAGGAGTGCGACGAAACTTATGCTCTGCCCTATATGCGTCAACCTGCACCACGATATCGAGGTAAGGCAATTTCGGCGTGGGATATGATTAAACACTCTGTCAATATACACAGAGGGTGCTATGGTGGTTGTTCGTTCTGCGCTATCTCGATGCACCAAGGCAAATACATTGCTTCGCGCAGCGAGAGTTCTGTTTTGACTGAAATAGAGGCAATTGTAAAGAGTGAAGATTTCAGAGGAACAATTAGCGATATTGGAGGTCCTTCGGCAAATATGTGGCAAACAGGCGGTAAAGATAGGGAAAAGTGCAAAAAATGTAGTCGCCCGAGCTGTCTAACTCCTAAAATTTGTCCAAATCTCGACATTTCGCACCAGAAACTGTTAAAACTTTACGAACGAGCAGAGAGAGTGACTGGAATTAAGCATCTATTTGTGGGCAGTGGCGTACGATACGATATGCTAGACTACGATGATGGATATTTCGAACGATTAATCACTCGTCACACTTCGGGACGATTCAAAGTTGCGCCCGAACACACTGAAAACAGCGTTGTGAGGTTGATGCGTAAGCCTACTTGGGAGCTATACGAACAGATGCAGAGCCGCTTTGAACAGGTATGCCGCAAGCACAACAAACCCTATGTGATTGTACCCTATTTTATATCATCTCATCCAGGTTGCACAGAACAGGATATGAGGCGATTGAAAGATAAAACTATCGGAGTTCGCACAAATCAAGTTCAAGACTTTACTCCAACGCCTATGACGCTCAGTTCGACGATGTATTACTGTGATTTCGATCCATATAGCGGCGAAAAACTATACATTGCAAAGTCCAAAGCTGAAAAAGATAAGCAAAAGAGCTACTTTTTCGAAAAACAGTCGCAAAAGGGCGATAACAAAAACGGACAAAAGAGAAGTTATAAACAAAGTTATCAACAATCTATTAATAAACGTGCTGATAAAAAACGACGTTAAAAAGCGATTATAAAAGTGCGGTTGGTTATCTTTGTAGGAAAAACAATCGCTTTAAAACCTAAATTATGTCAGAAAAACAGTCATATGCACAGCGTAAAAAATCGACCGAAAGACGAGAAAAGGCCGATGAACTAAATGCTATCAGTCAACAAATCGGACAGCACCCACCACAAGCAGTCGAACTCGAAGAGGCTGTGCTTGGGGCTATTATGCTCGAAAAAAACGCCCTTCTAAACATTCAAGGACTGCTAACCCCTGAGAGCTTCTACCACGATGCTCACCAGATGATTTTTGCAGCAGCTCTCGAACTTTCGGCAAATATCCAACCAGTTGACCTCTACACAATTGGAGCGCAACTCAAACGCAGTGGCAATCTTGCAGCAGTTGGCGGTATGTCCTACCTAACCGACCTTACTCAACGAGTTTCGTCGGCTTCGCACTTGGATTACCACGCCAAAATTGTTGCCCAAAAATATATCCAACGACAATTAATCACAGCATCTACCAAAATTCAAAAAGATGCCTTCTCTGACGAATTTGACGTTGACGAACTAGTAAACAACGCAGAAAAAGCAATATTTGAGATTGCAGAAGGCAATGTTCGTCGTGATGTTCAATCGAGCCACGACATTGTGACTCGTGCAATGCAAATAATTGAGGAGGCGGGTAAAAAGCCTGACGGTATGACCGGTGTTCCGACTGGATTTACTGATATTGACCGTCTGACACTTGGTTGGCAGCCTTCGGACTTGATTATCATTGCCGCACGTCCTTCGATGGGTAAAACAGCTTTCGTGCTTACAATGGCACGTAACATCTGTGTTACTTACGAAAAAGCAGTAGCTTTCTTCTCGCTCGAGATGAGTTCTACACAGCTGATGACTCGTTTGTTGATTGGCGAGAGTCAGTTGGACTCTAAAAAAGTAAAATCGGGACGACTTTCGCCCGACGAGTGGAAACAGCTCGAAAACTCAGCTCGACCACTATCCAAAGCGCAACTCTTCATCGACGATACCCCTGCCCTCTCTATTTTTGAGTTTCGTTCAAAGGCTCGTCGTCTGAAATTAAATAGCAATATCGAACTAATCGTTATCGACTACCTTCAGTTGATGACAGCTGGAACAGCCGACACACGAGGTAATCGTGAACAAGAGGTAGCACTTATATCTCGTTCACTCAAAGCAATTGCTAAAGAGCTTGACGTGCCAATTATTGCGCTTTCGCAGCTTAACCGTTCAGTCGAATCTCGTGGTGGTAGCAAACGCCCGCAGTTGAGCGACCTTCGTGAGTCTGGTTCAATTGAGCAGGATGCCGATATTGTAGCATTTATCCACCGTCCCGAATATTTTGGTATGACCGAAACCGAAGAGGGATTGCCAACAGCAGGACTTGCCGAGATTATCTTTGCCAAGCACCGTAACGGCGAGGTTAAGACCGAAAATCTCCGTTTCCGCAACGAGCAGGCTAAGTTTGTGGATTGGGACGACACTGGATTTGGTGGCATTACAGCAGGTGCTGGAGCTACAACAATTGTCAGCTCAAGTTTCAACACTCCAGACGATGGTTTCGACGACCTTAGTGCAGCACAAGGACGAGTAGTTACAACAAATACATTTAACGCACCACTTGACGAAGATGCGCCTTTTTAAACCACAATTCACTATTATTATTTGTTATAATAACTAGTCATTTGTCAGTTGCAAATTGTGAATTATGAATTGTCAATTGTAAAAAAAAGTGTATCTTCGCACTGGATTTCGTGGTAGAATGTCCTGAGTAATGAATTTAAATCCAATTATTAGAATTTTTATGAAATCAAAAATTTTATTTTTTTCACTCCTATCTATACTCTCTATATTGGTAGGATGTAACACTAAATCAAGTAGCAATCACATTAAAATTCCTGACCGATTTGATTCTTTAAATACACTTTGCGTTTTCTTCACTTTAGAAGGGGGATAAATATTGAATGTAGAGGCTACATCACCTGATGATTCCCATCCTGGAGTGATTCTGCACTCCTTAAATGGTGCCATAGCCAAAATAATTGTGATATTCTTTTTTGTAGGTTCAATCCCAAGATATTCAAGATACTTCACTGCGTATTCTTATTCCACAGCTTATACAAAAATATCATCAATGATCTTATTGCGTTTTCCACTATTATAATTTCACATATTACTCTTTTCCAACTTTTCGT
>CAMTOL010000112.1 GCA_947074135.1 uncultured Rikenellaceae bacterium | reverse complement strand
CGAAGTGACGTGAATTAGAGCACAATAGATCGACTTCTCTAAAACGTTCCAAGCATCGACAGAGAAACCAGTCAACGAGCCGTTTGTCAACTTTCCTTTTTTGCTAACATTAGATAATTTGTGATCTGTGGTCATTTTCAGAACGTGTTTTTCCAGCTCTTTAATCGTAACATTAGGGTCTGCGAAAATAACAATCGAGAAATAGACATTCCCATCGTGACACTTTCCTCTAAACTCATTTGCATCATTTTGCATAACGCTAAAACCAGAAGGTAAATCGAACTCAATCCCCTTCCACACCCAGCTATCTTTTGCAAAAGTAATCAGCGAAAAGAAAGCCACTAAAAGTGTAAAAAATAGTTTTTTCATAGCTCTATTTTGTTAAATTAGTACTACCTATGAGCAACAAATGTAATAAAATTATTAGAACAACACTCCCAAAAAGCAAAAAAAAGTCGGGTCTAGGCTGTTCTTACCAACAACCAAAACCCGACACAACAACAATATAAAAATAGACTAGAGGGTTCTCCTAGAAGACAAATACAGCAGGGCAGATTCCAGCTTGGAAACTATCCTTCTTTACTCCCACATTAGAGTAACGATACACGGTTCCACGTTGAACATAATCAACAGCATCACTAATGTATAACTCTTCTGTATATGGATTTTCGGCAATGCCATAAAGATTTGTACCTGCAATCTCAAACATTGGGGTTGACGAGAACTCTTCAGCATCAATACTCATAGCATAAACACCGCTACCGCAAATAACATACAGTTTATCTCCGTTACGATTGATAATCATTTTTAGTCCATAAGCGAAGTTACTTGGCAAAGAGTATCTTTTGCCTACCACCATCGTTCCCTCAAAGTTAGTAACTTTGACAATCGAAGGAGCCTCAAATCCAATAGGGTTACCATCCCAACCACCACCGTCACATAGTGTCCATAGATTTCCATTCTTATCCTTCAATAAGCACTTTGGTTGAATGCCAACTTCGAGAGTTTGAACAACCTTGTCTGTGCGAGTGTCGATTTTTACAATATTCTTACCATACGACCATAGGTTAGTGTATAGATAGTTGCCATCAACGACCATCTGCTCAGCAGGAGATTCAACCGAGATAGTACCTGTTAGGGTCGAAGTAGAAGGGTTAAAAATATTAATCGTACCCTCATTAAGATTTGTAATATAACCTTTTGTGTCAGATAGAATTTCAATATAACGTGGTGAGCTAAGCTCTGTTATCTTATCTTCGAGCACGTAGGTATCTGGATTGATAGCATAAATTTTACCCGAACCACTAAGTGTGATATATACTCTATCATTGTAAACAACAGAGTGTGTAGGGCTATCTCCAAGTGGAGCTCCGTTATTTGCTGGAGCAAAGACGTTGTTCACAGCAACTTTAGCGTCAGGATTATATCCTGTGATTTCAGCCGTCGAAGAACCGAAATTACCTTCATTGAAAACAAGGATTGAGTTTAGGCTAGGTTCAGGTATAGGAGCAGAATTATCCTTACAACCAACCACAGCAATAGCAATTGCAGCAAAAGCCACCAAACGAGTGGCAAAAGAGAAAAATTTTTTCATTTTAAAAAATCTCGTGCGTTACTTCCCGAACGCAACAAAGGGAAAAAGTTAGTACTCCAAAAGAGCAACAACATCAACACAAAGTTTGGCAGGTCTTCTGACTTCTCTTCCTTTTCACTCTAAACACCTTCCCATCGGTAGCACAAGAGGCTACGTTCGACAGTGGTAAAGTCTAGAGATATTTGCGTTCTTAGTCGCAAAAAAGAGTTACAGCAGCGGGTACTGTTACGGACTTACACCGTATTCCCTATTATCGCTTTATTGCTCTGTTTATTTGCAGAACAATTTGAGCGACCATACTTTAGTTTAATACTTGTAATGAACTTGAACAAAATCGCCTCATACTTTTATTTGGCTCTTTTGGTAGGGCAAAGATACGCCTTTTTTTATTTTCGCAAAATATTATGTTTTTTTTCTCTATATATTTAATAATAATCGACACAAATAACAACAACAATCACTATTTTTCGTTTTTAGTTTAGAGAGCGATTATGCGCTCACTCCAAAGGCAGAACACCGAACTCAGCAGTATAACTACTATGAGTTAATGAGTTAAAATTTTGTGAAATAAATAAAAAGTATTAAATTTGCAGGCTCAATATATGGCAACACGAGATAAATACAGCATCGACTACCAAGGGTTATCCAATGGTAATCACTGCTTTACGTTCGATTTCGAAAGCGATTTATTTGCGCTATTTCCTGAGAGTGGAATTGAGAGTGGAGAGGGAAAAATCGAGATAGAATTGACAAAAAACTCCTCATTTATGGAACTTTTTGTTAAAATTTCAGGAAAAGTTGAACTTGAATGCGATCGTTGCCTTGATATGTATTCACAGCCCGTTGATTTCGAGGGCGGAGTGATAGTAAAATTAACTGATGAGCAGGGAGATTACGATGGCGATATAATTTGGCTTTCGCCTCGCGAATCGAAGTTGGATTTGAGTGAGTGGATATATGAGAGTATTATATTAGGTCTTCCACTGCAGAGAGTTCACCTCTCTCGCGAGGATTGTAACGCCGACGCGTTAAAATATTTAGTAAGCACTGAACCAGAATCAGAAGATTTTTAAAGAATAAACATAATTAAACAAAAAAATGGCACATCCTAAACACAAAATCAGTTCGACTCGCCGTGATAAACGTCGTACTCACTACAAAGCAGTAGCTCCAACAATTGGTGTTTGCTCAAACTGCGGTTCGGCAACTCTACTACACAGAGTATGTCCAGAGTGCGGTTACTATCGTGGCAAACAAGCTATCGAAGTTAAAGCCTAACTTATTAGAATATGGCGTAAAAGTTGACTAATCATTTGGTTACGTTAGACTTTTACGTCATATTTGTTTTACTGCACAGAGGCAATAAAACTTACATTTTTCAAAACTAACCGTTTAAAAGTGATGAGAATAGGTATTGATGCAATGGGAGGCGACTATGCCCCTAGCGTTGTAGTTGAAGGAGCCCTTATCGCTAAGGGAAAAATCGACTCAGACGTTGAGATAGTTTTGTATGGCGTAAAGTCAGAGATACAAAAATATCTTCCTGAGAATAGTGGCATCGAGATTGTTGACTGTCCCGAAACTATCGAGATGGGCGATCATCCAGCCGAGGCATTTAAGAAGAAGCCCAATTCGAGTATCGTTCGTGGATTTATGGGGTTGGCAGGGGGTAAAATCGATGGTTTTGCATCTGCTGGTTCGACTGGCGCAATGATGGTGGGTTCGATGTACGTAATCAAAGCAATCGAGGGCATCACACGCCCAACAATTGCAACACATTATCTTAGCACCAAAGGAACGCCTATCACTCTTTTAGACGTGGGATTAAATGCCGATTGCAAGCCTGAGGTTTTGGCTCAGTATGGTTCAATGGGTAGTATTTATGCACAGCAAATCTGCGGAATCGAGAACCCAAGAGTTGCACTGCTCAATATTGGTAGCGAAGAGGGCAAGGGTAATTTAACTGCCAAGGCTACTTTTGAATTGCTTAAGGAGGTTAAGGATATTAACTTTGTGGGCAATATAGAGGGCAAACATCTATTAGATGGCGAGGTAGCTGATGTAATAATCTGCGATGGATTTATCGGCAATATTCTTTTAAAATTACTCGAAAGTCTTTACGAAACTCTTAAACCAGAGGGAGTTAATTTGCCATACATAGATTCGATGAACTACGAAGTTGTGGGCGGCACTCCTGTATTGGGAATCAACAAGACGGTTGTTATCGGTCACGGAGCATCAAGTGCCACAGCAATATGTAATATGGTACTTGCTACTCAGAAGAGCGTCAAGAGCGGTATAATTGAGAAATTTAAGCAGCTATTCTAAATAGTTTCTGTTAGAGCAAGAACTTTTGAGAGTTACCAAAAGCAGATTAATAGTTTGGATAGGTGCGTAATTAACAAAAAAAGCAAAAAAGATGTCAAAAATAACGGCTGCAATAACTGGCGTGGGTGCGTATGTACCTGACTATATTCTAGACAATGAGGAGTTGTCGAAACTAGTTGATACTACCGATGAATGGATAATGACCCGCATTGGTATCAAAACTCGTCACATACTCAAGGGCGAAGGCAAAGGCACCTCATATATGGGGATTCGCGCTGTAAACGATTTGTTAGAGAAGACTGGTGTCGATCCAACAGAAGTTGGTCTTGTAATTTGTGCGACTGTCACTCCAGATATGTTTTTTCCGAGTACCGCAAATTTAATTGCATTTCAGACAGGAATGACGAACGCTTTTTGTTTCGATATGTCAGCTGCGTGTAGTGGTTTTTTGTTTGCTCTCAACACAGCTGCTCAGTATATTATGAGCGGAATGCAGAAGAAGGTTGTAGTAATTGGTGCCGATAAGATGTCAGCTATTACCGATTACACCGACAGAACCACTTGCCCAATTTTTGGTGATGCAGCAGCAGCTGTTTTACTTGAGCCATCGACCGATGGATATGGAATATTAGATGCTTCATTACATTCAGATGGACGTGGAGCTCAACATCTATATATGCTTGGGGGAGGTTCTCTACATCCATCAAGCGAGCATACAATTCGAGAAAAGATGCATTATGTTCATCAAGAGGGTCAGACTGTATTCAAGGCAGCTGTTTCAAATATGGCCGATGTATCAGTAGAGGTTATGCAGCGCAATAATTTAGGTTCTGAGGATATTCGTTATTTAGTACCACATCAAGCTAATATGCGTATTATAGATGCTGTTGCGAACCGTATGGGACTGCCTAGCGAGCGTTGTATGGTCAATATCCAGAAGTATGGTAATACTACAGCAGCGACAATTCCTTTGTGTTTATGGGATTATGAGCAGAGGTTAAACAAGGGCGACAACTTGGTATTGGCGGCATTTGGCGGAGGATTTACTTGGGGAGCGATTTATGTTAAGTGGGCCTACGATGGTGCTACAATGCATAAATAATTGATAATTGCAAGATTGGCTGCTTAGTTCAAGGGACGAACGCGAACGAGCGTTCGATCTTCAAGGCAACTTTAGTTGCCGTACAAATAAAAAAGGAATTGGCTGCTTAGTTCAAGGGATAGAACGGAAGTTTCCTAAACTTCAGATTCGAGTTCGAGTCTCGGAGCGGCTACAGTAGAATACAATAATTTTTCGGGTAAAATTTTGGGGAAGATATTCGCTGGTTTTACGAAGAGAAACGGGGTGTAGCTCAGCCCGGTTAGAGTACACGTCTGGGGGGCGTGTGGCCGCTAGTTCGAATCTAGTCACCCCGACTACACAAGGTCAAGCACTTACATATCGCTATGTAAGTGCTTTTTTTAGGTAGTGCGATCTCATTTGCCGATATAGGACTAAAGAGAGTGTAGTTCAGTTTTTTGCAAGAATTTTTTGGGGTATATAAAGGATTGCTTTTGAAAGGATGCAGGAGATATCTCTTGCATCCTTTCAAAAGCAATCACTATTATAAATAATATATACAACAGAGCGAGGCGTAGCGAGTGGTACTGTTTTTACATCTAAAAGATTTTCACACATAAAACTAAACCTATAACTATTAACAATGCCATAGCTGCAATTTTGTTACCTTTTATTTGGCTTTAGGAATACAACTACCCCAATCTGCCCTTCGGGATCAACATCAGGGGTAACCCTATTGATAACAACTTCGAACATATCTGTATAGCCTTGTTCCAAAAATTTATTGATCTCTTGATTTTCGCCACGAGGAACAAAACCAAGTTTATAATCTTTGTAGTATATCGCCACCGCATAAGCATCAAACTTATTGTCAATCTCCTGCACAAGCGAAAGTTTAGTACCTATTTTGAGTTCGTTAAATATGACTGCTCCTTCCCAGTAGGTGAAACCAGCAATTTGAAAGTGAGCAAAGTGCCTATTTTTCATTATTTGTAACTTATTTAATTAATAACTAAAGAGTCAACCCCTCTAATAACTGCTCAATTTTATTAATAGAAATCTCGCCTTTCTCAATCGCTTTTGAAGAAGCTGACTTAGCATCTACATAGAGAACCATAACATAACTAATGTTATACACAGAAAGGAAAACTCCTGTTTTAATATTCTCAACAGTTAATCCATCGACAAAAGCCGCTGTATAATTATCAGAGTCAACACTAATTGGGACATATCTCTCAAGAAGAAAATCTGCCAAGTTAGAAATGTAGGAAGCTTTAACTAGAACAGCTGAAGAATATAAGGATCCACTATCGTCAAAAAGAAACAACAGAATAGGAGCAGCCGCAGAATAATTGGCATAACTAAAACCAGACGCCGTTTCAGAACTAGGAGTACCATACATAGATTTTACTTCATTTTTTGTCGCTCCCCACTTGTTATTAGGCGTTGGATAGAGGTTGTATCTAGGTTCCACAACCACATTAATTGATGCAGATTCGTGTCCGTTTGTCAGATTAATAATTGTTTCGCCCACACAGTTTGCTGTAACTACACCTAGGTCAGAAACTGTGGCATTAAACTCATTTTCGGTTGTAAACACAATCTTAGAAACTGAAGTAGCCTCAATTCTCTCCGATTGCTTGCTATTAAGAGTGATTGGGGATTGAGTCTTAATTTGGATAGATTGATCTTCTGTTTTCGAGCAACTAATGGAAAGCACGGTCACAGATAAGAGTGTAGTTAGGTAGATTTTTGTTTTCATTTTCCTTTGTATTTTTAAAGTTAGACTTTTGTTTTCGATACAAAGGAACGGCAACTATTTGACAGGTTGTGTCAAAGATATACAGTCATAGATATTTTCAAAAATATCCTTAAGAAAAGCAACTAATAATTAGTCGCTAATAATATGCAGTGTGAATTTTCTCTTTATGTTTTTTACAAAGTCTTCATTAAGTTGCTGCATAGCTAAGGTTGGAATATAAATATCTTTCAGGTTAAGACAATAGTCAAGTTCTTCCTCGTCTATTGTTCTAATCGAGGCTGGTAGTGTTAATGATTTAATACTTGATTCCCCAAAAGCACTATCTTCAATTTCTATTGTGCCATCTGCTACAACAAAATCTTTTGTATTTTCTACTGAACATATCAATCTCGAACCATCTTGCGAATATAATGAACAATCAATAGTTTGAAAGTGCTTATGATTAGGATAAACGAAAATTTCAGTTATATAATTAT
>CAMTOL010000111.1 GCA_947074135.1 uncultured Rikenellaceae bacterium | reverse complement strand
GGATCTTCCGAGATCAACATGATGAGATATTTCCTCTGCTGACGATGTTACTGTGGAATTCCAAACTTAGGAGTCGCTGCTTTCATGGACAGCTGGTTAATGCAGAAATTCGAACTGGAAACCCAAGCTAAAAACTACAAAAAGGTTGGTAGTCTGTAGGTTTCTGCCAATGAACAACAAAAGGAGCTATGCACAAAAAAGAATTCTCAGAAAATAGAAGACCTACGTCTAACTTACTCAATAAAAGAACTCGAACTAGAAAATGCAATTCAAAACAATAAGTTATTGCGCTACATCTGGTTAGCTTGTTGTATGGTAGTGCTTCTTGTTGTATTTGGACTACTCGATATTTACATCCAGAACAAACGCATTAGGAAATCGCGTTTAGAATTAATGCGAGCAAAAAGGATAGCAGAAAACTCAATACGCAACAAAAGTGTATTCTTATCAAATATGAGCCACGAGATACGCACTCCACTCAATGCTTTATCTGGTTTCTCCGAGGTACTTGCTATGCCCGATATGGACGACGAAACTTTGGAGCAATGTAACGAATTGATACAACTCAACTCTGATTTACTACTAAAACTAGTAAACGATGTTGTCGATATATCTTGTTTGGACATCAACAATATGAAATTCCAGATACAGTCATACGATGTAATTGAGATATGCAGAAATGTAGTAAAAACAGTATCTTCTATCAAGAAAACGGAAGCCGATATAATATTTGAATCTCCGCTTGACTCTCTGATTGCCCAAACCGACAAAGATAGATTACAACAGCTGTTAATCAATCTACTTGTCAATGCAACTAAATTCACAAAAGAGGGCTCAATAACATTAAAAGTCGAAAAGACAAAAGGCAATGGCAAACTATTCTTCTCGGTGACAGACACTGGGTGTGGTATTGCCCCAGAGAAACAAGAAAAACTTTTTCAGCGCTTCGAGAAACTCAACGAAGAGGCTGTTGGTTTCGGTCTTGGGCTCTGCATATGTCAACTAATTGTTAAGCGATTTGGCGGGAAAATATGGATTGACACAGAGTACACCGACGGCGCTCGATTTATTTTCACTCATACAATTTAGTAATTTGCATTATTATGAGAAATATTAAGTTTATAATCGGCGTATTTATTTTATGTTGCACCTTAACGCTAAACGCAGCAACAACTGACGAATCCGAAAATCGGCTCAAGGATAGTCTAATCAGAGAGTACAGCTTAAAGCCAGACCCTGAGGAGGCTTTCTCTTATATGCACAATGAGTTTCACAAACATATATCCGAAGATTGGATTATCGAACTTTTGGACACAGCACTCATTGATATGCAGATGGCTCGCCAATGTAGTCTTGAACTATCAACGCTCTACGACTATACTCTTTATTACAGACACCGCAGCGATATAAAACAAATCGAAAATCTACTCCCAGAACTAAAAGAGAAAGGTGTAAAAGCATACCTACTTAACGCCTATTTCAAGGCTTGGGGAGGACTTATCGACTTATGGACTGTTAGTGGTCACACCGAGATGGTTATGCAAGAAACCGATAGGATGCTACAAGAGGCTAAAGAGTATAAATGGGAGCGGGGAACTGTAATTGCTCTTATTGCAAAGGCACGAACATATGCAATAATAGATCAATACGAGGAGGCAATTAAGATGAACCTCGAAACACTTAAACTTACAATCCTAAGTACTTGGGAGAGAGGATCAACATATAGAGATTTGTCGCAATATTATCTTGCCGAAAAAAGGTATGACGAGGCTATTGACGCATTAAACAAGTATAAAGAGTATGTAGAGCTTTTGGTTATAGAGAATCCTAGAAACAAGGGTACATTTCTGATATATTTTCTGGAGTTAGAATTACGCTTTGCGGAAATATACATACACAAAGCAGAGACAGATCAGATAAAAAAGCACCTAGAGCTTGCTAAAAAACTTGAACCCGAGAAAAGTCTTTTCTCTCTAAAAATGACTTATCACTCATTCTGTGCAACATACTACAGAATGATTAGCGACAAAGACAACTGCTACAGAATGTTTGGAGAGGTGATTAATGACTTCAATGGCATTCAATCACTCACCGAATTGAGTATATTGGTAGATATGGCAGAGGCGCAAACCTATTTTGGTGATTACGAAAAAGCAGCAAAGCTATATGGCGAAATAATATCAAGGCGTGATTCTGTATACAAAGATATAATTGCGAACCACGAGGATATTCACAACGCCAACCGTGATATCCAGAACGCTCTGGTAGATAAAGCAAGAAACGAAGGTTATATAAATGCAATCTTTATAGCAATTGCAGTAGTTAGTTTAATATTCGTCATAATCATCCTACTACGAAACCTTAAAGTTCGAAGAATATTTAAGCATTCACGAGAGGGAGTAAAGAAAGCGTTAGCAATTGCAGAGAATGAAAACAAACTCAAAGAGAACTTCCTAAGAAATATAACCAACAGAATTAATGAACCACTTACTCGGATTGTAGAACTATCTGACTCTTTGACTCACTATAAAGAGTTGACTCAGGAGGAGCAAAAAAGAAACTCTGAGGAGATACAAAAAGATGCAACCTATCTTATTAGACTTGTTGTGAGCGTACTCGATTTGTCGAGAATGGAGGCTGGAATGTCTAAACTAGGCGATAACACATATAAACTATCGAGTTTGTTCAACAATCTAAAAACTCGATTAGATGAGGAGATAGAGGTACTTCCTGTTGAGTTCGGCAATATAGACTCTGAGGCTGAAATTAAGACTGACGAGCAACAATTCTTAAGAATGATAGTTGGATTAGTTGCAAACCATCGTTCATACATTGAGCCGAAGACTGTCACCATATCGAGCACTAAGAATGACAATAACATTCTCATAACACTCTCTTGTTCGCATTACGAGCAAAACGTTGAGTTTAAAGAGAACCACGTAATCCACACTCTTAATCATCTTTTTATTGAACATTATGGAGGCACATATGAGTTAACGCAACAAGATGTTAGAATAAGCTATCCTTTAAGTAGCAATGATTAAGCATTATTTATAAACAGAGCGGCAACCAATCGTTAGTGATGGTTGCCGCTCTTGCTTTTATATATAAATTAATTCTACAATGTGATTGGAACGTATGTACCACCTTGTAGCGCCAATTGCATCGCAGCTAAACAATCGGGATCCTTAACCTCACCACTGGCACGTTCAAACATTCCCAACACATCATCAAAACAACCAACATCCCATATCACTGGCAAATGCCCCATCTCTAAACAAGCCTTAGTCATATACCAATAAAAATAGTTACGAGAGTCACGATGACGCTCCAATTTCTTACCATCGTTATCATTTGGAATTGAAAACAACGCCGAAGCAGCCCACTCGCCAATCATAACTGGCAAACCTTGACTAGAGAACTTATCTCTCAAGCTCTTCATCTGGCTATCCATATGATCCTCAAGCCCCCAATCCGAAACATCTCCACCGCTATTCTTAAATGGTGTTCCCCACTCTGACTTACGTGTAGGATCATTGGCATCCATAATCGTAAAGTCATAAGGGTCATAGAAATGCACTTCGAGCATCAAACGACTTGCTATCTCATCGGTAGGAACCACAAAATCTGACAAAGCATACTCAATATTTGTACAAAATGCCTGAACTACTAACTGTCTATAAGAGTTGCAGCCACCTGTGGCACGAATTGTATTGACAAATGTTTGATTGTACCCATTTTGCAATTTAAACTTATCACTTGCTGGTTTATTTACATAGTCGTGCGAAGCCTCATCAATCACTTCGTTTGCCCCTGCAAACAACAATCTATCATCGTAATCTCTAAATCTAACAGCTATCTGCGTCCAGACCTTTACAAACTCTTTAGTAATTCGAGGATTATCGGTCGAATTTAGATGATCTAACCACCCACCGCTCCAGTGTGTATTAATGACAACATATAAATCTGCTTGAAGAGCATAATCAACAGCTCTCTGAACCTTATCTAACCACGAGCTGCGAACAACAAATGTATTATTATTCTCAAGCTGGTGAGTCCAAGCGACTGGGATTCTCACAAAATCAAATCCTGCTGCTTTGATAGCTTTAAAGTACTCCAGAGTCGCCTCTTTATTGCCCCACGTTGTTTCATCACCACTCAAAGTGCCATCTGCCGCCACTCGAATAGCCTCATAAGTATTACCATAATTAATACCCAGCTTCAACTGAGCCATAAATTGAGTAGCACTCAACTCACGCATACCCACACTGCTAGGCTCAACTCTATAGCTCTTAGGATCGAAATTCTCTCCTTCTTGCTCAATCGAAACATTGACATAGGTGCCAGACGGCAAACTAACTATAAGAGAACCTGAACGTTTTGAGATAAAATCACTCTTTTTGGCTTTTACAGTTAAAACTCCATCACCACTACCCTTTGTAACAGATAGTGAACACCAGTCCAACCCACTACTAAGTGCAGCATTCCACTCACCAGTAGCAGTAATTGATATTTTTTTCTCCTCACCATCACCATTGAACTGAAGCGATTTCACGTCAACAGTTAGTTTATTACTAGGAGCCGCAGTATCCTCCTTGGCAGGAGAGTTACTATCACTACACGACACTAACAAGAGTGTGAATAGTGATAGCAACAAGTAATTAAGAGTGCTATTTTTCATTATTTACAACTATTTTACTTTAATTTTCACCTGTTTCAAAACTTTCTCAGCCGACGCACAAGCAGAAAGAGTAAACGTATCGTTCTCAACTACCCAAGCGTGTTTTGCATCATCAAAATAAGCAAGGCTTTCAACTGGAACTGTTAAAGTTACAGTCTTCTTCTCGCCTGGTTGCAAATATATCTTATCAAAAGCCTTCAACTCACGAATAGGACGTTCCACCGATGGTTTGGCTTGTGAACTATAAATCTGAACAGTTTCGCAACCTGCAACTTTGCCGTTATTTGTAATCTCAACACTTAGGTTAATTACATCGTCTTTCGAATACTCTTTTTTATCGGCACTCAAATCTCCATAACCAAAGGTTGTGTAGCTAAGACCATAACCAAAAGGGAACAGAGCAGGAATTTTTTTAGTCGTGTGCCAACGGTAACCAACATAAATATCTTCTAGATAGTGTTGTTTGTCGCCATCGCCTGGGTATGATTTTTCGCCATACGACATTGCACCATTATCGGTCAACTTCCTCGAAACACTAAATGGCATACGACCCGACGCATTTACATCGCCCGAAATCACATCGGCAGTCGAAACACCAGCCATAGAGCCTAAATACCAAGACTGCATCACAGCTGGAACTTTGTCAACAAATGGGGTCATATCAACACCATTGCCACTAATAATAACGACACCAACGTTTTTATTAACTTTTAGTATCTCTTCAATCAACTCATACTGTCCAAAAGGGAGTTCATAACTCGTTCTATCACCACCTTCGCAGTCTTGCAAGTGGCTTTTGTTCAACCCTCCAAAGAAGAGTACAACCTCAGCTGTTTTAGCCTTCTCTACTGCCTCTTTTCTCAATGCCTCAGTGTCATAAGGCGACTCTGTTACTTGCTCATAAATCGAAGGACCAGAACCATAACCCATTGCATACTCAATCATATCAGCACCATAACGAGCAATAAGACCATCGAGTGGCGAAATTTCTTGTTTAACTTTCAACTCCGACGAACCACCACTTGGGGTAAGTTTACGGGTAGCATTTTCGCCAACAACTAGGATTTTTTTGTATTTGTTACTAGCAATTGGGAAAAACTCTTTTTCATTCTTAAGAAGCACAATACCTTGTTGTCCCACACGACGAGCCACATCGTAATGTTCAACGGTTGTAAAGCTACCCAATGGACGATTTCGGTTCATATTGGTACGATATTGCAGCCTCAAAACACGACGCACTTTATCGTCAATAGTTGACATAGGAAGCTCTCCTTTTTTCAACTTCTCGAGGTAAGGTTGAGCCATAAAGTAGTTGTCATAAGCAAAACTTTCCCCCCAGGTCAAACCATTTGTCCACGACCCCATCTCGATATCAAGACCATTCAACGCAGCTTCGTCAGTATCGTGTGCGCTACCCCAGTCAGTAACCACACAACCGTCAAAATTCCATTCACCTTTAAGAATCTCATTAGTCAAACGTTTGTGATGAGTAGTATGTTGACCACGATATTTGTTATATGCTCCCATAATGCTCCAAACACCACCATCTATAACAGCAGCCTTGAAAGCAGGTAAATAAATCTCATAAAGAGCTCTATCCGAAACCTCAACATCAATTTGGTTACGCCACAACTCTTGATTATTTAGTGCAAAGTGTTTAACACAAGCCGCCACTCCATTGCTCTGCACACCTTTTACATAGGGTACAACCAAAGTCGATGCCAAGTATGGATCTTCTCCCATATACTCAAAATTGCGTCCATTCATTGGGTGACGATACATATTGACTCCAGGTCCCAATAATATATCTTTTTTGCGGAAACGAGCCTCTTCGCCAACTGCTTTGCCATACTCCGAAGCCAATTGAGGGTTAAAACTAGCAGCCAAACAAGTAAGAGCTGGAAAAGCAGTGCAGGAATCGTTAGTCCAACCTGCATAAGCCCAAGTGTCCCACGAAATCTCAGCACGAACACCGTGAGGTCCATCGCTCATCCAAATTTCAGGGATACCAAGACGAGGTACACCAGGAGTACTGAATTTACTTTGAGCGTGAATCATTGCTATCTTCTCCTCTAAGGTAAGTCGAGAAAGAGCATCTTCAACACGAGTTTCGATATCTAAAGTATCGTCTAAATAAACAGGTAATTTTTGTGCCATAGAGTTTGTAATTGAAAGTCCAATTAATGTAATAAATAAGAATAACGTTTTCTTCATACTTTAGTTTAGGTTGTTTATGTTTTTAAATATTTTTAGAAATCTTGCTCGTACTTTTTATCAAAGATAGCAAAACAGCAACCTAAAAGAAGGCGCAAAATGTTAAAACAACTAACCAAACATAGTGCAACAAGTTAACAAAACACAGTCGTTTTGTTAATTATTAATTGTTATTTGTGAATTAGTAATCATGACTTTACTACATACAGCGTTTCTTATACTCGGTAGGTGTAACTCCATACTCATCTTTAAAATACTTTCTAGATTACTTAGGCTCATTAACACTCCTACCTCACGATCACACCTCTTAACACCACTCACATTCCTCATAT
>CAMTOL010000110.1 GCA_947074135.1 uncultured Rikenellaceae bacterium | reverse complement strand
AGACTAGCTGGGGTAAGTTCCAAGTCTACGCACCTAACGGTCTGGACTAGAGCCTTTGTACTCCCTCGCCGTTGTTGTGTCTATAACCGTAGGCGAACCTGTAATTACCACGTTTGCACCAAGCACCGCACCTTTGCACACCCTAGCACCCTCGACCACGATAGCACGACTACCAATAAAGCAATCATCTTCGACAATCACAGGCGCAGCTTGAACAGGCTCTAACACACCGCCAATACCAACACCTCCGCTCAGGTGCACATTCTTACCTATTTGCGCACAACTGCCCACCGTAGCCCAAGTATCTACCATTGTTCCCTCGTCAACATATGCACCAATATTTACAAACGAAGGCATCATAATAACACCTTTCGAGATATAAGCACCATAACGCGCCACAGCGTGAGGGACAACCCTAACTCCTAACTCTTCGTATCCACGTTTTAGTTCGATTTTATCGTAAAACTCCAACTCACCAGCGTTCATAGTTCTCATTTTCTGAGTTGGAAAGTACATAATAACGGCTTTTTTAACCCATTCGTTAACTTGCCACTCGCCATCGACTGTAGGCTCTGCACAACGAAGTTCTCCTTTGTCGAGCAATTCGATTACTTTTTCTATATCGGCAGTTGCCTCGCCTATTAATGAGCGATTTTCCCACACGCTCTCAATTCTCATTTTCAGTTCTTTCATTCTTATTTAAATAATTATCAGTGGTTAGCGGTTAGTGGTAATATTATGATCATTCAAGCTATCATTTATCACTATCCATTTACCGCTATTTATTAACATTAAATCTAGTAATTACAGGTCGATGGTCAGAGTAAGTCCAATCTGGCGACTCATACTCCATACACTCCAAAAGAGTATCATCATAAAGAACGTAATCGATTCTGAGCAATCCCTTAATTGCTCTAAACGTCGAGCCATAACCAACACCTTTTTCGCAAAAAGAATCTGCCAAATCTCCACGAACAGTACGATATGTATATGTGTTTACCGGTGTATTAAAATCACCTACAATAAGCAACGAACAGTTAGAATTATCTGCTATATTTCTAAGCGAGTCTGCTTGATTGGCGCGTAATCGAAAGTTTCGAGCTAAAGCTCTTGCTGTCTGCTCTGCAACTTGCTCCCTATTTTCGCTCAACATCATACTACGCAATCCCCGATTACCTCCAACACGATTAACTTGAGTCGTTTGTAAATGACAATTAAATAGTTTTATAGTATCATCTCGAACTATTACATCTGTCACTAAAAAGCCATTAACACTATCCTCAAAACTGACAAAACTACTATTTTGGAGTTGAAACTTACTAAACACTGCCAATCCATTATTAGATAACGAAGGTTGCGTTTGTCCATTACTACAGAAAAAATAATTATAGTCTGATAATCCTTCTGAAATCTTTGCAATTTCTACAGAATCTCTAACCTCAAACTCTTGCAAACAGATAATATCAGCATCTAATTTCGCCAATGAATCAAGTAGCGGTTCTAGGGTAGAACCACCTTCACGAAAATATTCGAAACGATAGACATTATAAGTAACTACCGAAAGTGAGCTCTTTTTATTAATTTCATCATACTCGATTCTCCATGGAAACTGCACATACTCTCCTATGCTCAGCACTCCCCACAACATAGGCAAAGCATTAACTATTAACCACGCTTTCCATCTAAGAATCCAGATCAACAGCATTACAATATTTACGAGATATATTATTGGAGCAACTAGGGCTACAAAAGCAAAGATTACAGTTTGGTTTGGGTTAACGTAAGGCGAGATAAGAACACAGAATAGAGCAAGCGCACTCGAAATCGTAATAATTACAAGCACAAAATCAATAAATTTCAGAAAGGGACTCTTACTCTGCTTTGCCATACTTTTTTCTACATATCAAACTTAAGCAACACTATCTATAAAAGGTGATTTTGCGGCGTTTTTTCCAGTACAAAAGCAATAGAATACCAAATAACATACCACCTAGGTGAGCAAAGTGAGCTATATTATCGACTGCTGTAACACCGCTAACTAACTCTATAACACCATAGCCTATCACAAACCACTTGGCTTTGATTGGCACAGGGATAAAGAATAGATAGAGAGGCACATTTGGGTGAATCATACCAAAAGCGAGAAGTATTCCATAAACAGCTCCCGAAGCTCCTACTGTCAATCCATAATCGCCTGTTAGCGACATCACTGCTAGATTTAACACTCCAGCACCAACACCAGTGATTAAATAGTAGAGCAAAAAACGTTTTGGTCCTAAATCATACTCAAGTTGGCGACCAAACATCCACAGGGCAAACATATTAAAGAAAAGATGTGCAAAGCCTGCGTGAACAAACATATATGTAACGAGTTGCCAAACTCTGAAATCTTGATGTTCGAATGGATAGAGAGCAAGATACTTATCTACAAATGGCAAAAACTGTGGTAGTAGTGTCATAAAAACATAGACTACTATATTGAGCATTATAAGGTTGCTCACTACACTGCGAAACTGAAAATTCATTATCTTTTAAATCGGTTTTCTATATCACTATTATCAATTACATCGATTACCTTGAGTCCTGTTGGGGTGTAGTTCGGCTCTTCGCAATTCATCAATCTATCGACAAGCGCTTCAATCTGCTCGTGCGATAGTACAACAGACGACTGTTTCGATATATTTGCCGTTGCAATCATAGCCAATCGCTGTTCAACGCTTTGAGTAGCACCCTCGCCTACCAACTCCACAAAATCCTCTACATCGAAGCCAACTGGCAGAGCCGATATACTAACCGAGCTACCTCCATCGTCCTCTATCGAAAATCCAAACGAATTATAGAGCGAAATATTACTCAATACCTCACTTTTCTGCGTAATCGTCAATTCAACATTATGTGGAATAACTAGCCTATGCGAACTAATCTCTGAACCTTGCGAATTTAGCACAATTCGCTCATACTCAATTCTCTGCCTAGCTCTACCAATATTAATTATGGCAAGTCCATTCATCGTATTAAGTGCTAAATAACGGTTATCGCAAAACTGAACAGCACTATATTTTGTTTTTATTTCATCTCCTGAGTCAAAAAGCGACGACTCAACAGTCTGGTTACTTTGGTCATCAAATCCATCACTTTGAACTACACTAAAATTATTAGTTTGCGAGGTTTCCTTTCGATTAGGGACTGGAGCCACACTCGAGAAACCGTTATCTAGGTCCGAAAGTATAAATCCTTCATCAAAGTGGGCTTTTTGTTCGTCAAAACTCTCAGGAATACTCTCACTCTCCCAACCGCTATTATCGAATGGGTTATATTTTGGTTTTGGTTCAAAAGTTGGGGCAGCCACAAATTCACGGCTAGGTTTGAATGTCGGAATATCGATTTGTGAACCATTAAAATCTATTGCCTCGACAATATTGTGACGACCAAGCGTTTGCTTAACGGCAGATGCTATTATTTGCACAATCGAATCTTCGTCCTCAAATTTTACTTCAGTTTTTGTCGGATTAATATTGACATCAACCTTATCTGGTTCAACATTTAGATACAAGAAGTAATTCGGAGCCACTCCTGTACCCAACAATCTTCCATAGGCATCACAAATCGCTTTAAAAAGTCGATTATTTCGAAAATATCTACCATTAACAAATAGATATTGTTCGCCACGACCCTTAGCTTTTGCTGTATCTGGAATTGCGACATAACCGCCTAACGATACGATTGGCGAAACAACTTCGATAGGCAGTAGTTTTTTTGCGTAACTCGAACGAGTTAGAGCAACGATGCGTCCTAGTCTATTTTGAGGCATAAGCACAATTGAGGGCGTAGAACCTTCATAATACTCAAATCCTACCTGCTCGTTAATAAGAGCAACTCTAATAAATTCGGTTTTACAGAGCTTCGCTTCGTAGCTATCAGTTTTCAAGAATTTTCGTCTTGCAGGTACGCTATAAAATAGATTTCTAACCGTTATCGCAGTCCCAACAGCACAAGCACACACTTTGCGCTCTATCTCCACTCCATCACGCATCACAATACAAGTCCCCACCTCCTCCTCTTGGGTACGAGTCGTAAGTTCGACTTCTGCAACCGACGAGATAGATGCCAACGCCTCGCCACGAAAGCCAAAGGTACGCAGAGCAAATAGCTCCTCGATTGTTTTGATTTTCGAAGTAGCGTGTCTTAGAAATGCTTTTGGGGCATCTTCGGCTGTCATTCCGCAGCCATTATCTATTACCTGAATTAGAGTTCGACCACCATCTTCGACACGTATAGTCACACGAGTAGCACCAGCGTCGATGGCGTTTTCGACAAGCTCCTTAACAATCGAAGCTCCTCGTTGCACCACCTCACCGGCAGCAATCTGGTTCGCAATATTTGCAGGCAGTAACTCTATCATTGACAATCGCTTAGTTAAGAATGATTAATTACTAATTCTTTTATCATTAACCTTTCTTAATTTAAGTTGGCAAAGTAAAGTGCGATATAATCTGCCAAAAAATAGAACACAGCACCCAGACCAAGTAAGAAGATGATAACACGAATAATATTAACTCGTGAGCGTTGTTGCATCTTCTCAGCACTCTTCATACGGCGCAAACGCCCAGCACGAATAATCGAGCCGGGTTGGTAATCACCATCATTTTCGGGCTTATAGTTAGGATCACGCATTTTTGAAGAGCGAATTAGCTCATCTCGCATCTCTTTTTCTTCGTTCCAATAAACTGGTTTGTACGAAAACTGACGTGGTTTACGTCCCAATCCACCTAGTCCAAGCATTCTTTTTTCAATTGATAATTTATAATACATAATTCATAATTATTAGAATCTATAATGTATAATTATCTATCTATTATTTGGATTTACACAATCTAATAACAGACTAACAATTATACATTATAAATTCAAAAGATTATGAATTAAAGTCTTTTGCGTAGCTCCTCGCCTTCTGCTTCAAAGCCTGGTTTGCCAAGAAGCGCAAACATATTGCGTTTGTAGTCCTCTACACCTGGTTGGTCGAATGGATTAACACCAAGTGCATAACCACTAATACCGCAAGCCTTCTCGAAGAAGTATAACAACTCACCAATTGCATAAGCATCGATACTCTCAATTGCAATTTCGATATTAGGCACTCCACCGTCAACGTGCGCCAACATAGTACCTAGTTGCGCCATACGATTAACCTCGCTCACACGTTTACCAGCCAAGAAGTTCAGTCCGTCAAGGTTTGCTGCATCTTTTTTGATAACCAACTCTTCGTTAGGTTCATCAACCGAGATAACTGTTTCAAATAGTGAACGTTCGCCCTGTTGAATATATTGTCCCATAGAGTGCAAATCGGCTGTCAATGTAACCGAAGCAGGGAAGATACCTTTATTCTCTTTACCCTCGCTTTCGCCATAAAGTTGTTTCCACCACTCGCCAATATTCGCAAGTTTAGGCTCATACGAAGCTAGGATTTCGATTTTCTTACCGCCACGGTATAGTTTAGTACGAGTTGCGGCATATTGCGCAGCTAGGTTCTCCTCGAAGCTAACACCCTCGGCAGTAGCTTTCTCCATCGCCGCTGCACCTTCTACAAACGCTTTGATATCAACACCAGCCACTGCCAATGGAAGTAATCCTACTGGAGTTAGAACCGAAAAACGACCACCAACGTTATCTTCGATTACAAAAGTTTTGTAACCCTCTTGAGTTGCAAGAGTACGAAGTGCGCCACGGCTACGGTCGGTCACTGCCACGATACGCTCTGCTGCACCGGCTTTAGTATAGCGTTTTTCGATTTCCTCTTTAAGAATACGGAATGCGATTGCAGGTTCGGTAGTTGTTCCCGATTTACTAATCACGATACACGCAATCGAGTAGTCTTGGAGCATCTCCATAAGTTCGCTAAGATAATCTTCCGAGATATTTTGACCAGCAAATAGCACGATTGGCGCACTGCGTTTTTTGAGCAGGTGGTCAAAATTATTTCCAAGTGCATCAAGTACAGCTTTAGCACCTAGGTACGAGCCACCGATACCCACAACTACCACAACCTCAGCATTTGAAGCTAGTTCACGTGCTGTATTTTCGATGTCAGCAATTTCAGCCGATGTGATAGAGCTTGGTAGGTTAACCCAGCCCAAAAAGTCGTTCCCTTTACCTTGTCCGTTGTGAAGCAAGGTGTTAGCTGCCATAATTTCGCTCTGGATAGCGGAGTCAAGTTCTACTCCACTTTTTGAGAGATTCAGTTTCATTTTTGTTGTATTTTATTTTTTAATGTATTTTTAATAATTGCCACCTCGTTCTTCGTACTCTGTCAAAAACCATTTATTGTCAAATAGTTTAAATGAGAATATTACATAAACCGAATTATAATAATAACTAATATTTATATAATCACCCTTGTTGATAACATAATATGAGTTGGTTGAGGATTCATCTCTAACTATTTTTTTCTGCCAATCATTCTCAGTGTAATATTTTTTGACCACTTCAAAATCGCCACTTTCTAGTGGTTCATTAACAGAATAACCATATAATGGAAACTTAATTCTCTCCTTTTGGTTGAATAGCGAGTTAAATGTTTTAATAAAAAGATCAAAATTTTCAACAGGTTCAGCCTCACCTCTATATTTTATAATTCTAACTTCAGTTTTCTTACCTGCAACATATTTTGTAATCCAGTTTCCTTTATCGTCATATTCATAGCTAGAAGTTGTAGTCGAAATTATTTTATCATCCGAGTTAAGCCCAATATTGTTTATCATATCACCATTTTCGTTATATTCGAATCGACTATTGCTCACACATTTATAAGTCACATTACCATCTCTATCTGTTGAAGCATATTGAGTTTTGTCACTTATCTTTCTATTGTTTTGGTCGTAACTCCAAGTCGAAATATACTGTGCTTTACGTCCTATTCTCTTTTTTGTTTGTTCGTCAGCAGGATATATAAGCAATTTAATGAGGTTACCATTTTTATCATACTCTCTTGTTTCGTATTTTTCCTTCTCTTTGTTTGGTTTATCCAACCCATCTCCTATTGTAATAAGCATATCACCTCTCTCTTGCCATTTTGTTTTTAGGTTTGTGTTCTACTTCTGATAATCATCGATTGTTCTGTCTTCTGTTAGCTCTATTTCACGTCTCGAATCAACAACTAATCACACTTCATCCATAAATCATCCTTCACTCGTCTAAACACGTTCCTTCACTACACAACTTAACTAACTCT
>CAMTOL010000109.1 GCA_947074135.1 uncultured Rikenellaceae bacterium | reverse complement strand
TTTACTAATAATTTCACCCTCCCAATATTTTTTTTACATATCAAAGACAAACAATATACATAAATAACAGTTATTTTTGAAGTAAAACATTAAATTTTAAAGAAATGAAAAAAAATACTACCAAACTATTTATCAGTACACTATTTTTATTGGCTTTTGCAATTAACGGAAAAGCTCAAGAAAATGAATACAGTAACTTCTATAACCAAATTAAAGACTACGAAAAAGTATCTCCTTTTTCTTCTCTCTCACTAGGAGTTGAGGTTGGGACAACAGGTTTTGGTATTCAACTTGCTGCACCATTAACTCACTTTCTTGCCATTCGTGCAGGTTTTACCTATATCCCTGAATTTAATCAAAATCTTAATATTAATTACGATATCGAAGGTATTGTCAGCCTTAACAACATTATAGAAAATCCATTATATCCCGAAGTTAAACAAGCTCTTATTGCCGAAGGGTTGCCCACCAACATAAATCAATTTCCCACCTCCACCTATCTTGCGGCTAATTTCTTTGGTACAAGTACTGCAAAATTGTTGTTAGATATTTACCCTACCAGAGGGTCTAGCTTTCGCTTTACAGTTGGTATGATGATAGCTTCAAAAAATTTACTAAGAGCAAGTGGTGGTATTCCTAAACAAATAGTGGACACATACGACATTATAGGTCGTTATTCTCAACAGTATGGTTATAATTACCCCAATGAGATTGACTTTGGAGGAGAAGAATTTGTAGTTCAAGATCTTAAATCTATTGAGGCTTATGCTCAAGTAAACAGCGTTCGTCCATACTTTGGCATCGGTTTTGGGCGCCCTATTCCCAAAAAGAGAGTTGGGCTTCAATTTGACTTAGGGGCTGCATATATGGGCAAAGCAAAAATTGTGGGCAATACCGATAAGATTACTCGTGCTCTTAATAACGAGTTAAATAGTGGTGGTTATGATAAATATCTCTCTTACGCATCTTTCTACCCTGTTCTTTCACTCCAGCTCAATATAAGATTATTTCAGAAATGGTAGTAAATAAATAGCATTTAGCATTATATTTAAGGTAGTTGAGCAGATTGTTGTTCAACTACCTTTTATTTTTTTTGCATTTATATTTGGTTTATAAAATAAACTACTTTATATTTGCAGTAGATTTAAAAACCAAAACAACTAACCACTAAATTACACACCAAGATGAAACTAAACACTAAGAAACTATTGATGTCGTGGATAAGCTACGTCATTGTTTGTGCTTTTTTGACATTTGTTAACTACACGACCACTCCACACAACTGGTGGGTTGTATGGGTAATAGCAGGATGGGGATTAGGACAATTACTTTCCACTTGTCGCTATTTCTTATATGGTAGTGACGAAGATGAACAAACTAACAAGTTATCACAATGAGAACTATCTTAATCATAGTACTGTATATACTACAATTTATAGGCGTCTTGTAAAACAATATAATAATACAAACTTCTAACTTATAATCAAATGGAAGACAAACAATTAAACTCAACAGAGAGCTTAGAGCTAATCCAAAGAATGATTACTCAAACTCGCACAAATATGGAGCAGGGCTCTGGTACCATATTTTTAATATGGGGTTACACCACAATACTTGTTGCCATAGTAACCAATCTACTGGTCTATTATACTCAGAATCCATACTTCTTCTGGGGTTGGTTCGCCAATCCTGTTATCGGCTGGAGTGCAATGAACCTATATCTAAGGAAGAGGGAGAAACCTGTCAGAACTTTCGTTGACAGAGTGATATCTATAACTTGGGTTGTCATTGGGATTGCTGCGGCACTAGTGCCATTAATGCAGTTTATAAAGTCATCAACGGGAGCTTTTGTAATACCAACAGAGGCTCTAATATTGAGCATCGGAGTATTAATTACTGGAGCCGTAATTAGGTTTACGCAATTAATTGTGGGAGGGGGTATATCAATGATACTCAGTTTTGTGTTATACACAACCAATCTAACATATATTAATGTTACAATTGTTTTTATGGCAATGTTTATCGTTTCGATGATTATTCCAGGTCATATCCTTAACTATCGTGGAAAGAGATGTTCAAAGAGCTAGATCCACTACTCCACTCTGAGCTTCGACTCGCAATCGTGTCGATACTAGCAGGGGTCGAAAGTGCCGATTTTTCATATATTAAGGGCATCACCAAGGCTACTTCGGGAAACCTTAGTGTTCAGATTGACAAACTCGAAAAGGTAGGTTATATCTCTATCACAAAGGGTTTTAAAGGCAAAGTACCTAATACCTCTTGTGCGTTAACCGAAACTGGAAAAGATGCGCTAAGCAAATACATCGAGGCACTTCGTTCGTTTCTTCCCAACATTTAGCATCAAAAGAGTTGTTTGAGTATGGTAACATCACACAAACAACTCTTTTTTTGTTAGTAACATAGATTCCAATATGGGCAATACTCACACTTTTTGATATCACTACAAGGCACAAACTCACTCTCTGTGCTACATATTTGATCGAGCAGTGATATTAATTCGGTTTCGATTTCCTGATACTGTTCTACACTAATTTTTTGCACAAAATCACCCTCAATCTTAACCAATTCAACATTATCTTCCACCTCACTCATCGACAGTTTTCGAGTAGCGTAGATTGAGGGTTGCACGTCAACATCTTGATTTTTATATACTAGTAGAGAGTATATTAGAATCTGGGTCAAAGCGGCATTACTTTTTTTCGAAAGTTCAGAATCCGTAAAAAGTTCGGCAAGTGAATTTGTTTTTGTATCTACAGTACCGCTTTTATAGTCTATCACACGAACTGAACCATCGATCAAGCGATCTATACGGTCAATAACTCCCTTAATCTGATAGTTACCTAACTTACATGAATACTCCTTCTCTACTTCAATCACAGAGTCTACACTTTGAGATTTTGCATCAAAATCAATAACACCTTTCAAGGCTCTTATCGAATTATTACGAACAATTGCACACATTGCAGCTTGAGCTTCGAGTTTATTGCCTAAAATATCATCAATAATTATATCAACACACTTTTCGATATCTCCAACCGACATATTTTTAAGTAGTTTTGGGAGTTGATGTTTATTTATAAGCTCTTTATAAATCATCTCAAGAGTATTGTGAACAATATTTCCACTTTCAATTGCAGTTATTTCACTCTGCTGCACATTGAGCTCTTTAAGCTTTAGTACGTATTGATAATAGAAAGATAGTTTACATCTTAGATATCGATTTATCATCGATGGCCAGAAGGTAGTATTAGCTAATTTTTCTGCTTGTTCTTGGGTTAAAATTTTTGTTATTCTCTCTTTTGGTTTACTTGCTATTGTTCCAAAATCGACTACACGATTATTTATCACGAATGGAGAGCAGTATTTAAGCTGTAGAATATATCTCGAAGGCTCTCCAGTCGAGAGTCCATCGGCAGTATTGCAATACAATAGCGAAATATTTTCACATCGTTGCAATAATCGATAGAAGTAATAGCTCCAAATTGCCGATTTTTCAGCAATTGAAGGCATTCCAAAGCCTTGTAATAGAAGTTGAGGAATGTATGAGTTATCAGGTCGTGACGACGGAAAAATATCATCTGAGAGTGAGAGCATTATTATACGATCAAAATCGAGCGTCCTACTCTCCAATATACCGATAATTTGGAGTCCCTGACCACTATAGCCTTCGAACTCAATCGATTGACTATTAATATCTTCTAGAAGAAGTTTCAGATAGATTTTCGAAGAAAATTTTTCAGTTGTACCATCGACTCAGGTTTTCACTCTAACTAGTGATTCTTTGATTTTATCAATATAAAACAGTTGTTGGGATAGTTCTGCAGTTTCTTTATTTTCAATTAATTGCGCAACAAATTCGAATACATCAACAAGATATTTATGGAGTACTCTATATGAGTTCTCTGTACATTGCCATAAAGTTTCAAGTGGTTCGAACAATTCGCAAAGTTCCTCCACGCTAAAATATAGTTGTGTCAAGTTATCAAATTGTGTTCTATCTACAACATCACTAAAAAAAGGATGCGACACCACAGCTTCAACGTCAGCCCTGTAAATCAAATATTTAGAGCCATAACCACTAATTTTAATACGTTTTTGGAGCACCAACAAAGAATTTAGCAGTGTAGCAGCTAGAGTAATTGCGATGGGATATCCCATTGATATATTAACTGACTGAAATTCTGTTGGTATTGAATTTAGGATTGGCACTAAAAGTGCTTCGTCAGGAAGAATAACAGCAGTCCGTTCTCCATTTTCCACACTCTTATAGTGTTCACTTAGTAACATTGAAGCAATTTTCGCTTGGGTTGCATCACTTGGCGAGGTTAGCACCTCAATCTTTACCTTTTTATGGTCAAAGATATTGGTTTTAAAATATTGTGCCTGAGGGAATTTCTCAATATTTTTCTCTATAAAGAAGTCTGCTTCAATTGCTTTATAGTCTCGCCATTTAGGGTCATAATCCCAAATAAAATCAGCTTTATTCTCTTTTTGAAGAGCCAACAAGACTATCTCCTCACTTCTACTCAGAGCATTGAGTCCAACAAAGATATATTTTTTATTATTTGGAATTGATGAATTTTCATTAATAATCAACGGATTGAAACCCTCGAATTTACTTGCAACCCATCTATATATTTTACCTTTATAGGCGATTTTTTCATTATCAAGTATTTCATTGAACTCCGAATAGATATCATAGAGCGAACTCCATACTCTAGCAAATTCACGTTGCGAGTGCATAGTTGCGCTTTTAAAGTCGAAGCTTTTCCAAAAACTCAGAGCAGCATCTTTTGCACTATCCTCAATACCTATCGAGAAGTCCAGCTCTTTGGTGTCAGAAACTATTGTAAAGAGTGCTTTTGCATCGACCAAATATTTGTCAATTGCATCGAAATCAGAGAGTAATAACTTGCCAAAGGCATAAAAGTCTTCGAAACTCTCCTCGTTGTGATATTTCGAGTAAATAGAATATAACTTGGAGATTAGCAGAAAGTTATGTTCAACTTTAAGCATCTCGCACTCTTTGAGAATCAATGAATCAATAGTCGTAGTTCGAGGAGGTTTAACCCCCAAATCACAACAAATTGATTTAAAGTATATTGCTGCACGATTAGACACAAAGACTACTTCAACATTACTCAAATTATCACCATAATTTTCAAGCAATGAAGTTGCTACGTCGTGCAAAAAGCTATTCATTTTTACTTAGAGTTATAGTAAATTTTAGTGAGGTTTAATATCTTCTATTTCGCTGAACCAGTCGCCATTAGCGCGTAGAACCTGTTCAATTGCATCGCGCACAACTCCCTCACCACCTTTGAAGAGTGACACATAACTTGCAATTTGGCGCACAGCATCGGCGGCATCATTGGGAGCAATTGAGAGTCCAACATTTTGCATTGGTTCTATGTCAGGATAGTCGTCGCCAACGAACAAAATTTGGTCATAACTAACTCCTACTTTTGACGCAAAATCCTCTAAATCACCAATTTTAGACCTACTACATAGATATATATGCTCAATACCGAGATCAGTCATTCTTTGTTGCACCTGTTCGCCACGTCCGCCCGAGATTACACCAATTTTATATCCTTGTTTAATGGCTCTAACCACAGCCAATCCATCTTTAACGTTAAATTGGCGAATTATCTGTCCGTCTGGCATAATAGTTAGCATAGAGTTTGTAAAAACTCCGTCAACATCAAAGACAAATGCCTTAATATCAGTCAATTTCTCTTTAAAATTTCGAATCATATTTTTGAAGTGATATATCTAATTAATTTATTATGACAAAGATACTAAAAAAAAGGTCGGTTTACCCCTATAAGTTGTAAAAAAAAGATGAGCATCGTTACCACTACTGATTTTCAATGATTTTTGAATATCTTGGAGTTTATATGCAAAGTTTCTGATATGAATAGTAGCTCGTTTTACTCCACGTTTTTTAAGCTCCTCTTTAATTGCTTTTGTGTTATAAGGCATTGTCAATTCCACACTAAAACATTGACCCTCAAACGATTTTACTATTTTATCTAAACTAAAAATATAATTATCAAACACAAATTCCTTTAAATCAGTATAATGAGTTATATATTGTTCGACGCAGCGAGATTTATAGAATGCGATATCTGGAACGTAAATATATTTTGGAGCATCAAAATCACTATTCTCATTAATAGATTTATTAGGTTCATAATCAACCATATATCTACTAATCAGACTTCCTTTGATAATCGTATGAACTATTGTTTTTAATTTGTTAAAGCTGTGATTCGTGATTCTTTGGTCAATTTTCACTAATACCTCTTTGCATTCATTATCAGTCGAAACAACCTCTACAATAGTATCTTTGCCAAAAATCCGAAAGCACTCCTCAACATCAAACAAAGGCGATAACTTAATGAGTATAACATTACTAAGTTGTTTTAGCTTAGGTAATAGTTCAATAATGTTTGGAGAACTATCTTCGAGCGAATAGACCTTTTTAGTACCATTCTCTCCATCTTTCACTACTCTCGAAGGGTCAATATATATTGAATCGAACTTCAGATTTTCTAAAAGTGCGTTTTCGCAGAAATTTTCTGCAGAGTCATTAAAGACCTGAATATTATTGAGTGATAATTTCGAAAAATTATACTTTGCAATTTCTGCTTTAGCTGCATCAATTTCAACGGTTGTAACACTCTCAAAGACAGTAGCTAATACAGAGCTATCTACACCTAAACCACAGGTTAAATCAAGTGCACTTTTTCCACCATAATTCTCAAATTTAGACTTTGCTGCAACCTCAGACGAACACTGTTCAAAGAGTTGAGAGTCAATAACACAACGAGCCTTGTACCACGATGGTAGTTTAGTCTTTGCACGTCCTAAGTATTTAATTGCAGTTGCAAGTAGCGGATTACGGGTTGCAAAGGCAACCTTCGATGGCTCTGTGTCGATATATCTTTCTATTAGAGCTTCGTTTTCGGGCGTTATAAGTTGCAGTAATTCAAAGTTATTAGTCATCTTACCTCAACTAAATTACTCTTCCGTTTTTCTTTTAACCAATCCTCGTTCAGCAGCCAAATGCTCCATCATTTCATAAGAAGATTGATAGTCGTTATGAATCTCACCCTCCAAAATTGCATCTTTGATTATAGTTTTAATCTCACCAATCACAGAGCAGGGCTCCAAATCATATACTTTCATAATCAGAGCACCATCAATTGGTGGCTGGAAGTTGCGAATGCGGTC
>CAMTOL010000108.1 GCA_947074135.1 uncultured Rikenellaceae bacterium | reverse complement strand
AAAGTACAAATGTTGGAGAAGTTGTCTCTTAAAATGAAACTAATAAAAACTAATTTCGCATTTGGAGCGAGCAACAAGGGTAATTATGACTAATAATCAACTTATTGTGATAGACAAAAAAGGCAAAACGGGGAGAAAGCGTAGTGCTTTACTCCCCTTTTTCTTAAAACACAGCACTATTTTTTATAAAAAAAACACTGTGTCACAATAACAAAATTTAAAACAAAATTCCTATGAAAAGAGTTGTAGTTACCGGAATTGGTACAATTAACCCATTGGGAAATAATATAGAAGAGTATTTCGCTGCGCTGGAAAAAGGTGTAAGCGGTGCAGATACTATCACGCGTTTCGATGCCGAAAAATTCAAGACCAAATTTGCTTGCGAGGTTAAGAACTTTGACCCAACACAATTTTTTGATCGTAAAGAGGCACGAAAAATTGACCGTTTCGTACAGTTTGCAATGGTTGCAACAGAACAAGCTGTTCAAGATTCAGGACTAAATCTAGAAAATGTTGATTTGGATAGAGCTGGTGTTATTTGGGCATCGGGTATTGGTGGTTTGGAGTCTATCACAACAGAGATTACAAATTACGTTACTGGCGACGGCACTCCACGCTTCAATCCATTCTTTATTCCTAAGATGATTGTCGATATTGGAGCTGGTCAGATTTCGATGAAATATGGTTTTAGAGGACCAAACTACGCAACTGTTTCAGCTTGCGCTAGTGCAAATCACGCAATGATCGATGCAATGAACTTTATCCGTTGGGGTAAATGCGATGTGATGATTACTGGTGGTTCTGAAGCTGCCATTACACCTGCTGGGGTTGGTGGTTTCAACGCTATGCAAGCACTATCGACTCGCAACGACGACCCTAAGACAGCTTCTCGCCCTTTCGACACAGGTCGTGACGGCTTTGTTATGGGCGAAGGTGGTGGAGCACTTATTTTCGAAGAGTACGAACACGCAAAAAAACGTGGCGCAAAAATATATGCTGAAGTTGTTGGTGGCGGTATGAGTGCTGACGCATACCACCTAACTAGTCCGCATCCAAACGGAATGGGCGCTTGCAAATCGATGCAAAACGCTATCGAGGATGCAGGTCTTAAACCATCTGATATTGACTACGTTAACACTCACGGAACTTCGACCCCAGCTGGCGACATTCCTGAATTAACAGGTCTTATGACTTGCTTTGGCAACCACTGCTATAAACTCAATATTTCATCGACCAAGTCTATGACTGGTCACCTACTAGGTGCAGCAGCGGCTATCGAAGCTTTGGCTTGTATTATGGCTCTCACAAAGGGTATAATTCCGCCTACAATCAACAACTTTGAACTAGACAAATCGATTGACCATAAACTTAACCTAACGCTTAATAAAGCTCAAAAACGTGATATTAAATATGCGTTGAGCAACACGTTCGGTTTTGGTGGTCACAACTCAACAGTTGTTCTCAAAAAATTCGAAGAATAATTTATTAATGGTAAATGATTAATGGTAAACAAATAATATAATAATCTCACCATTTATCATTAACAATTTATCATTAACCATTAATAATAAATGTTTAGATTTCTAAGAAAATACGGACGTAACAGTCATTATTACAAGCTCATACATCGCATATTCGGTGTATGGGCTTCTAATATTGAGCTATACAAACTAGCACTTGTCCACCGTTCGGCATCAATCGTTTTAGAAGATGGTTCATCGATTAACAACGAACGATTGGAGTTCTTGGGCGATGCAGTTCTCGAACTGCTGGTATCGGAGATGCTTTTTATAGGTTATCAAGATATGCAGGAGGGCGAACTGACTCAGCTACGTTCAAAAATCGTTTGCCGCAATTCACTCAACTCGCTAGGACGCAAACTGGGACTCAAACATGAGATTGTAGCTAACACATCTTCGAACTCATTTTCGAAGCAGAATATGTATGGCGATGCTGTCGAAGCACTATGCGGTGCTCTCTACCTCGACCAAGGCTATGATAAGGCAAGCAAAGCACTACTAAATCTGTTTGACGAGTATATAGACGTAGAGGAGATATTAGCAACAGAAATTGACTTTAAAAGTAGGGTTCTGGAGTGGGCACAACGCAATAAAATGAAAATGGAGTTTTGGAGCGAGAAGAGTGCCAACTACAGCGAAAGCAATCCGTTGTTCGAGAGTGTGCTGATGATTAATGGGCAAAAATATGGATACGGTTGTTCTCGTTCGAAAAAAGAGGCTGAACAGAAGGCTGCTCGTCAAGCCTATGAAATGATTGAGGGAGAAAATAATTCATAATATATAACTCTAAATTCTAAATTAAAAGAGTGAAAATTTGGCAAAAAGGCGCAACCGCTGCAACTGAACTTGTAGATAGCTTCACTGTCGGACGTGACAGAGAATTAGACGCAAAATTAGCGAAAGTCGATATTCTCGGCTCGTTGGCTCATACACGTATGCTCGAAAAAATTGGGCTTATGACTAGTGACGAACTGAACGAAGTGCAGCAAGGGCTAAAAGAGATATACAAAACCACCCAAAACAACACTTTCTCTATTTCTGCAACCTCTGAAGATGTACACTCTGAAGTCGAGGGTCGCTTGACCGAAATCAAAGGGGCTGTTGGCGGCAAAATACACAGCGGACGTAGCCGCAACGACCAAGTACTACTTGACCTTAGACTCTACTTTAGAGATGAAATTTACGAAATAGCAAACTGCACCGAAAAACTATTCAACAGGCTGCAACTACTGGCAGAGAAGCACAAAAACGTGATGATGCCGGGCTACACTCACCTCCAAGTCGCTATGCCATCGAGCTTTGGGCTTTGGTTTGGCGCTTATGCCGAAAGTTTGGCAGACGATTTAGTGCAGTTAAAATCTGCTTATGAGATAATAAACCGCAACCCACTTGGTTCGGCTGCTGGATACGGTAGTTCTTTTGCGCTTGACAGAGAGATGACCTCAGACCTGCTCGGCTTCGAAAGTCCAGTCTATAACGTGGTTTATGCACAAATGGGCAGGGGCAAAAGCGAAAGGATACTCTCTCAAGCAATTGGAGCGATTGCAGCTACAATTGGGCGATTTGCAATGGATAACGTGCTATACCTCAGCCAAAACTTTAGCTTTATTAGTTATCCTAGCGAACTTACAACTGGCAGTAGCATTATGCCGCACAAAAAGAACCCAGATGTTTGGGAGATTATGCGAGGCAGATGTAATATGCTTCAATCTACATCATCGCAAGTTATGATGCTCATAGGTAATCTTCCAAGCGGCTATCATCGCGAATTGCAACTACTCAAAGAGATACTTTTCCCTGCAATTGAACAGATTAAAGAGTGTTTAGAGATGGCGGACTATATGTTGCAGCACGTTTCGGTCAAGGATAACATTTTGGATAGTCCGACTTATCGTTATATATTCTCGGTTGACAGCGTAAACGCACTTGTACTACAAGGTATACCATTTAGGGAGGCGTATATCAAGGTTGGGCAAGATATTGAAAAGGGATGCGAGGCTAAAGCTCCCGAAGTTGAACATACACATTTAGGGAGTATGGGTAATCTCTGTTTGGAACAGGTTAGTGAGCGTTTCAAATCGACATTAGAGGCATTTAATTTCAACAAGTATCGCACCGCACTAGAGGAACTATTAAAATAATATCTTATTAAATTCCTAATAAGTAAAAAAAAGATAGCTAATGCTATCTTTTTTTGTTTATATTTGCTAGAGTATATCTTAAAATAACTGATATGAAAAGAGTTCTTACGCTTCTGAGTATATTATTACTCTCGACCTTTGCACTTATGGCACAGCAAAACGAGCTTATCAAAGCTGACGGTAAGGTTAATATTAAACTTAAATTTGCAAATATCGACCAAAACACTCCGCAAAAACTTACCCACAGTTTTTCGAGTTTCGACGGATACCAAGTTAATGAGTTAGAATCTCACAACGGAGAGTTTAATTTTCTCACAGATATCAATTACTATAGAATAGAGAATATATACACTGACAATCACAGTTTCGAGCTAGTCTTTCTTACCGCACCCTACACTGAAATAGACATTATTGTACATTCATCTGATTCTGTGGTATTTAGTGGCGATTGGGCGGATGTAAACAATTCGCTACAAAAATTCAAACCCTCGCCTCTAAATTATATCTTCTCTAAACTTAATATGCCAGATTTCTCAACATATGAAGATGCTCTAGTTTTTCGCAAAGATACCGAAGAGTTAACACTCAAAATTCGGTCTGAAATTGACAGTATTTGCAGCGAGTGGGCAATGAGTCGAACAGTGCGTGACATAATGTACTCTATCAATGACGAAGCACAGATAGAACAACTGCTATTTATGGCAGTAATGAAACCTGAGGCTAAAAACGTTGATAAGATATTTGAACCAACACCAGCTTTGAACTATAATAGCGACTACATTATCACTCGCGACTTTGCAACTCTGCAAGTGCCACTGATGTACAATATTGTAAAAGATGGAGAAGATATTTCGATTGAGGAGTTTGCGCTCAAGTTGATAGACGAGGGTGAAAGAATGATTGAAAATCAAACTGTTAGAGAGATTGCAATTGTAGCAGTATTATTAGAAATGTGGAAGAAAGAAATGACTACTTTTAGCGATGCTACATTGAATAGACTACGCAATGCCATAAAAAACGACTATCTATACTCTATACTACTCTCTCATAACGAAGAGTTTAAAAACTTTGACGAACAAATTGGCGTAGATAAGATTCAACTCCTCGACATTGATTCAGACTCTGCAATAAACTTTGATATAATTAAAGATAAGTTTAAAGGTAAAGTTGTTTATGTTGATATATGGGCTACTTGGTGTTCGCCTTGTATGTTCGAGATAGAGTATTCGGCAGACTTTTTCAAAGAGCTGGGCGAGGTAAAGGATAAGGTTACTTTCTTATACATATCTTGCACCAGTTCTGACAAAACTTGGATAAAAACCATATTAGACAACAAATTAGACTCTAAAAATTCATATCATCTAAAATTTGACAAAGCACAATCCGACCAGCTTTTCAAATCTCTAGGCAACAGATTTCTGCCTCAATACTACATTATTGACAAGAAAGGAGATGTTGTTGAAGCGCCTCGTCCATCTGAGGGCAGTAAGGTCAAAAAGATGCTAGTAGATAGGCTGCAATAGCTATTCAACCAATTACTAACGCAAAAAATCGCCCTAATTGAAACTCTCATCAATTAGGGCGATTGTATTATAGATAGACACAAAGCTATCTACCTACATAAGTAGTAAAATTCTATTCACTTTGCGACTCGCTCTTCTTCTCTGGGCGCATTTGGGGGAAGAACAACACCTCCTGAATCGATGTCTGACCAGTCATAAACATAGTCAAACGGTCAATCCCAATTCCCATACCCGAACAAGTAGGCATACCATACTCCAAAGCACGAAGGAAGTCGTTGTCGATAAACATCGCTTCGTCATCGCCCTTCTCGCTCAACTTCAACTGCTCCTCGAAACGTTCACGTTGCTCTATTGGGTCGTTAAGCTCCGAGTAAGCATTTGCCAACTCTTTACCACCCACAAATAGTTCGAAACGCTCTGTAAGGTGTGCCTCTGTGCGGTGACGCTTGGTAAGTGGCGACATAGCAACTGGATAGTCGATAATAAATGTAGGCTGCTCCAACAAGTGTTCGCATTTTTCGCCAAAAATTGCGTCGATTAGCTTACCTTCACCCATTGTCTTATCGACGTGAATATCGAGTTCAGCGCACTTAGCACGAAGTTCATCTTCGCTCTTACCAGTAATATCGAACCCCGTTGACTCTTTGATAGCATCGGTCATCGACAGACGGCGGAACGGTGCTTTAAAGTTGAATGTTTTGTCGCCAAAAGTCACTTCAGTTGTACCGTGAAGTGCGATAGCCACCTTTTCAATCATCTTTTCGGTGAACTCCATCATCCACAAGTAGTCTTTATAGGCTACATAAATCTCCATAACAGTAAACTCTGGGTTGTGAGTTCTATCCATACCCTCGTTGCGGAAGTCCTTAGCAAACTCATAAACACCCTCAAAACCACCAACAATCAGACGTTTAAGGTATAGTTCGTTTGCAATACGGAGATATAGAGGAATATCAAGTGCGTTATGGTGAGTGATAAACGGACGAGCCGCAGCACCTCCGGGAATCGACTGCAAAATAGGCGTTTCAACCTCCATATAACCGTGTTCATTAAAGTACTGACGCATAGTGTTGATAACCTTTGTGCGTTTTAAGAATGTATCACGCACCTCTGGATTTACAATCAGGTCAACATAGCGCATACGGTAGCGCAGTTCAGGGTCAGTGAAAGCATCAAAGATTTTACCATCAACCTCCTTAACGATTGGAAGTGGACGGAGCGACTTGCTAAGAAGTACAAATTTTTGGCAGTGAACCGATAACTGACCTGTTTGAGTGATAAACGAGTATCCTTCAACACCGATAATATCGCCAATGTCGAGCAATTTTTTAAAAACAGTGTTGTATAGTGTTGTATCGCCCTCTGGACAAACATCGTCACGTTTGATATAGACTTGGATACGTCCTGTTTCGTCTTGGAGTTCGAAAAACGAGGCGTTACCCATAATTCTACGGCTCATAATACGCCCTGCAATTGAGAGTTTTTGTTCAGGCTTAGCACCCTCCTCTTTGATTTGAGCAGTTGAGCGTGTTACATTGAATGCAGCAGCAGGATAGGGGTCGATACCCAGTTCACGAAGTTTTGCGAGTGACTCGCGGCGAATAATTTCTTGTTCTGATAGTTCCATCTTTCTAGTGATCAGTGATTAGTAATCAGCGATCAGTATTTTTAGTGTTTATATTTATATTAAATAATTCGAATAAAAATCTATGGTTAGTTAGTTATTTTGTGAGGTTTAACAACCAAACTTACTAACACTACCAACGACGTTGCAAAAATTGCAATCAACCAGTTCTGCCAACTAAGTGGCTCGGTACGGAAAACCTCACCACCAAAACTTACAATCAGAAACTAACCTGCCAATATCATCAACAAAACCAACAAAAACCCTTTCGCGGTAACAAAACCGCTGAAAACTCCTCTACCACTACTGTAAGCCCTCGCATTGAACAAATTCCAACACTGAACCATCACAAAGATATTACAGAATAGAGCAAAATCTTACAAGCAAATCCTCCCTCCACCAATAAACCTACAATAGATGAGAAACACAATCATTATAACAACAACGACAATACCGACAA
>CAMTOL010000107.1 GCA_947074135.1 uncultured Rikenellaceae bacterium | reverse complement strand
CTTTTTGAAAAAAGGGAAAACCAAAAACTTTTGACGAGTACTTCGTACTCGATGATGTTTAGTTTTATTTCTTTTTTTTGACCTTTTTATAATGAGCAACAATCAAAAATATAGACCTATCGACGGCGAATGGGCTGTCGTAACAGGTGCTTCATCAGGTATTGGATATGGCTTCGCTAGGCAACTTGCCAACTGGGGTTGGTCGGTTGTGCTAGTCAGCAACCAAGCTCAACAACTAGAACAGTGCGCCTCGAATATCGAAAAAGAGTTCCATACGCAAACCAAAACACTATACCTCGACCTATCGCAACCAACCTCTGCTCAAGAATTGTTCGACTTCTGTAACGATATTAATGTAGCTGTACTAGTCAACAACGCAGGAATCTTTACATTCGCACAATTCAACAACCTGTCCGAGAAAACTATCGATCTGTACCTCAAACTCCATATCGAAACAGTAACAAAACTCTGTTACCTGTTTTCGGCAAGAATGAAAGAACAAAAACGAGGCTTTATTCTCAATATGAGCTCATTGGCTGCCTATTGGTCGCTACCAGGAGTTACAATGTACGAGGCTACCAAATCATATATCCGTACATTTTCGAGAGCCCTGCGCTACGAACTGCTAGAGTATGGTGTGTCGGTCACTGTCCTAACCCCAGGAGGCATTACTACCGACCTGTTTGGACTAAACCCCTCGCTACTCAAACTTGGTGCGAACCTCGGAGCATTGATTCGTGTAGAAAAATTTGCTAAAATTGCCCTAAAAGCAATGTTCCGCCGACGCAAAGAACGAATGCCAGGCTTTATTAACCGCATCACAATACCACTTGTGGCAATTCTGCCAAAATGGAGTGTCAATGCAATAAAAAAATGGCTCGCTAAATACGAAAATCCTCGCTAGCTCGTTTACTAAATGTTATAATAGTAAAAAGTAGATGAACGAAAAAAGATATACGGTAATTACAGGTGCAACCGGCGGAATAGGTAGTGAACTAGCTCGTATGCTCTGCGCTGACGGTGAACCTATAATACTTGCTTGTCGAAGTATCTGTAAAGCCAACGAATTACATTGCACTCTGTTGGAACAATTTCCCGAAGCTAAAATCTATGTCGAAAAACTTGACCTATCCTCCCTTACGTCCGTTCGTGAATTTGCTGCTAGAGTCGAATCGCTAGATATCAAAATCAAAGCCCTTGTCAACAACGCCGCTGTAATTGCTCCCTGTTTCTCGACAACCGAAGATGGATGGGAACAAAACGTGGGGGTTAACTATGTTGGTGTCTGGGAACTGACCCGATTGTTTGCGCCGCTTATAGATAAGGGTGGAGTAGTTGTTAATATGGTGTCGCTAACAGCATCATTCTCAAATATTGATATCGATTTCTTGTGCCACGCTCGTATGGGATTCCCTATCGAGAAATTCAAACGACTCAAACAGTATGGTCGCTCAAAACTTGCGCTTCTGCTTTCGACCAAAGAGATGTCTGTTCGCTATTCGCATCTTCGCTTTGCGGCTGTTGACCCAGGAATTGTTAGTACCTCGATGATTTCGATGAATCGTTGGTATGACACATTGGCTGATATATTTTTTAGACCATTTCTCAAAACTCCACAAAAAGGTGTCTTGCCACTCTATCGAGCACTCAATGATGATTCATACTCTCGTGCTGTTGTCTATCTTTATAAAGGTAAATGCTTTAAACGTCCACTCCCTAAAGATATTGAACGTAGCCCAATGGTTGCAAAACTGTGGGATCAAACCACAATCTTGCTCCAAAACAGCATTAGGTAGGAGTGAGTTTGATAAGAGTTGTTAATCAAAACAAAGTGCAGTTACAGAGGTTTTCAATAACTTGCTGACCCTCTAATCCGAGATTTACAGTATAACTGTTAACAAAGTAGTCAATGTGGCTCTGCATAACCTCCTCAGAGAGCTCTGAAGCGTGTCTGCGAACAAAATCGAGAGGAACTTTCGGATTATTCAACGCCCACTCAACCGAACGTCTAATTATTCGCTCAACCTGCTTGTAATCAATATTTCTGTTAGCAAAAATCCCGCCCAAAGGCAGTGGCATTGAGCTCTCTAACTCCCACATCTCACCCAAATCGGCAACTTGCTCTAATCCCAAACTCTCGAAAGTAAACCTCCCCTCGTGTATCAAAACACCAAGCTCTACTTTTTCGTTTTTGACCATCTTAGCTATTTGATTAAACACTTCGTAACGTGGAGTATAATCTTTGAAATAACGATTAAATAGAAGTGCTGCTGTAGTATTCTCGCCAGGCAATGCAACTGTTTTGATGCCTGCAACTGTTGCACTTGTATGCTCTTTACGAACAACAATAGGACCATTGCCACACCCTAGAGCAGCTCCAGAGCTCAAAAGTTGATAATCTGTTTTAACTCTTGGTGCAACAGCAATTGATGCCTTAATTACATCGCCATTAGAGGAGAGAATTGCACAATTTAAGGTTTCGATATCTTCGAAATCGACATCAAAATCAACACCTTCGTTATCTATCAAAGAGTGTAACAGTGCATAGAAAGCGAAGGTGTCGTTTGGGCAAGGGCTTATTTTAAGCCTTAATTTCATTTTGTTGTACCTGTTTTTTCAAATATGTGCAAAAGATGTTATTGCTCAATCGTTTCAAGCAACTCGTCAACATTGACATCTTTGTGAGGAGCACCACGTCTTCCTCCTTCATTATGCTCATTAGTCTGTTTTTGAAGTGGATTTGCAGTCATCTCTGCATATGCACGACGCGAACGAACAATGTCGGCGGCGGCGTAAATAGCAGCCTTAAGTGCATCAGGCGAAGCAATACCTTTACCTGCAATGTCGAAACCAACACCGTGGGCAGGTGAGGTGCGGACAACTGGAAGTCCAGCAGTGTAATTGACACCCTCGCTAAACGAAAGAGCCTTGAAAGGAGCAAGTCCTTGGTCGTGATACATTGCCAAAACTGCATCGAACTTTAGGTATGCCCCAGAACCAAAGAAACCGTCGGCAGCAAATGGACCAAATGCCAAAATCCCTTCGTCGTTTGCTATATCAATGGTTGGAATAATAAAATTACGCTCCTCGTTACCTAGTAAACCCTCTTCGCCACAGTGAGGGTTTAGCCCCAAAACAGCTATCTTAGGACCTCGAATTCCAAAATCAACCTCCAAAGAACGCTTCAAAGAACGGAGATGATCTAAAATGCGTTGAGTCGAAATCATTGAAGGGACTTCTGATAATGGAACGTGTTTTGTGACCAAAGCTACACGAAGTGAATCGCAAATCATAAACATCAATGGCTCACGACCAGATACTCCAAAACGTGAAGAGAAAAACTCTGTGTGACCAATGTGACCAAATCCAGCCTCTGCCGCACGTTTCTTGCATATTGGGTTAGTAACAATAGCATCTATACTTTTGTTGCGTAGTGCTTCGGTAGCAGCCTCCAATGAACGAACTCCTGTAGGGTCGTCATCTACGTCAAAAACTTTAAGGTTGTACATCGAACGAAGTACTTTTTCGCTCATAATAATATCTGTTAGCTCAGGTCCTACACCTAAACTATCGCCACGAGTAATGCCAATTTTTATCTCCTTTTTCATAAAACGATTATTTGTTTTGTTTCAAAAATTTGTTCGTTTGTTTTGTAATTTGTAGCTTTGTGGACTGTAATCCACTATACTGAACAAGTAAAACAAACAAACCATTTAATATATCAATACAAAGTTATGAAAAAGTTTTTATTAACACTCTTTTCTCTTCTTTTTGTTTCAACTCTTAGTTTTGCACAACGAAGTTCTATTACAAAATTTGAAGGTAAACCCATCAAAGGAGTAATTGTTTCAGGGGCTTTTGACGTCAATATATCGCTCGGAAATAATCCGAAAGCTAGTGTGGATTTTCCAGATGGTTCGTCTAATAAACTTACATTCGAACTAACAGATGATAATTATATTAGATTGAGTTATGGTAAGAATGCTAGTTCTCTGTTTGTTAGCCAAAAAAATAGACCTAGAGCTACTATCGTACTTACTCAATTAGATTATATTAACCTCAGTGGAGATGCTATGCTTATTGGTAGCGGTACTTTTGAATCAGAAAAATTAGTTATGAACGTTTCAGGAACTGCATTTGCGTCGTTTGTAATGGTTGATTGTCAAGAGTCTGCAATTATTGTTTCTGGAGCAGCGAGAATTGAAGATGTGAAAATTAATGCAACCAAAGATATGACAATTGAGGTTGGAGGTTCGTCTAAGGCTACAATTGCAGGTAGTGCACCACAAATTAAAGTTGTTGCCTCTGCTGCTTCTGCACTTAATTTATTGTCGTTCAAATCTCCGCAAATCGAGGCTGTAACTTCGGGAACAGCAGTAATTAAAGCTGATGTGACGGGTAAAGCAACAGTAATTACGAGTGGTGTGAGTGCTTTTCGTTATACAGGCAATGGTATTGTGAGCGGCGACGGTGCTAAAAGATTATAGAGCGCAAATCGTGTTTAGAGTTTAAGTGTTTGTAGGTTGATACGTATAAAAGATTGGTTTAACCTTCATTAATAAACCGATATAAGTATATAATAAATGCCTTAATTGAAAACAGATTCAATTAAGGCATTTAATATATAGAATTACGAATATCCCTCTAGCGGTAAAAGAGTTTGAATCCCCAATGACCTAAGTTGTAGTGTTGATTTGAGATCAACTCAATAGACTCATTACTGCCAAGTTCTGAATAAATACCCGAAAAATCTTCATCGTAAAATTCAACCTCTGTTTCAATAGGACTGAAGTTGAAAATACCAATAACAATTTTGTCCATTATCTTGCGTTTAACGGCGAATACTTGCCAAGGTTTATTGTTATTAACTCCTTCAATGTTACCGCCAGTAGCTCCAGCTTCGAGTGTAGGGTGTGTGTGTTTGAGTTTGCATAAATCTCGATAAAGAGCGTTGAATCTACTCCCTTTTTCGGAGTCTAGTTTGCTCCAATTTATCGCATCTTTCTCGAAAAACTCTAATCGACGAGATAAACCGCACTCCTGTCCATTGTAGATAAGAGGCATACCACTTAATAGAAATGTAAGAGCGGTAAAAGCAAACGCTGAGTCGCCCATTCGCTCTATTGCACTACCATTCCACGAATTTTCGTCGTGGTTCGATGTGAACTGCATACGGATTGCCGAATGTGGTAAGATAGAATTTTCGTAGCTAAGTCTATCGCCAAGTGCATAACAATCAGCTTCTCCACGAGAGATTCGATTCAAGATATGATGCAATTCCCAAGCATAAGTTGCATCGAATGCTCTGTGAAATTCACCACCCTCAGCTTCAGCCAACATAAAGAGCTCTCGCTCCTGTCCATTCATTTCGAGCGTTAATTCGACTGTTGCTCTCTCCCAAAAATCGTTCGGCACAAGCATCGCCATATCGCATCGAAAACCATCGATTTTAACCTCACGCAACCAGTAGCGCATCGAACGTATCATCTCGGTTCGCATCTCGTCGTTGTTGTAGTTAAGTTTTGCAGTGTCGCTCCAATCAAATGGAGTTGCAATCTCGCCTTTTGCAGAGTCCCACTCATACCAATCGGGATGCTCACGAGTCCAACGAGCGTCACGAGCTGTGTGGTTGGCCACCCAGTCCACAATTACATATAGACCAAGCGAGTGAGCTTTGTGAACAAAATCACGAAAATCGTCCAACGTTCCGAACTCCTCGTTTATGGCTGTATAGTCAGCAATAGAGTAGTAAGAACCAAGAGTTCCCTTGCGTCTTTCACGACCAATAGGGAAAATTGGCATCATCCAAATAATGTCAACTCCGAGTTTCGCAAGTCGTGGCAGATGCTCTGCTGCTGCTTTAAATGTGCCTTCAGGTGTAAATTGACGAGTGTTTAGTTCGTAAAGTACCGCTATGTTTGTCCACGTTGGATGCGTTTTACTATCTTCTCGAACTTTGTATATCATATTTCCCATCTTCGTATCATTTTTAATTTAACAATTTCTATATTTCATAAAAACTATTGGTTATTGTCGCTTTTAAGAAAAAACGTAAAACAGTTCTTTTAATTTCTTAAATCTACTCCCCAGTGAAGTTTTTGACGAAGTGTATTGTAAAAGTTTGTATTGCCTATATTGATGATTTTAAGTTTATTATCGCTTTTCTGTATTGTGAAATTCTGTTCGTTTAGGGCTGAATAACTACTGTTGTCAACCGTTACTGTAATACCCTCGTCGAAGCGAGAACGAACTCTAAGCTCAATTGTTGCTGTATCGTGGACAACCAAAGGGCGGAGCGAAAGGTTGTGCGGAGCAACTGGCGAAATGATAAAACAGGGCGACTGAGGCGTTAATATTGAACCTCCAACGCTCATCGAGTATGCAGTAGAACCTGTTGGAGTCGATATTATAACTCCGTCAGCCCAATAAGTGGCAACCTCGACACCATCGATAGTAATCTGAGTTTCGATCATCGATACGCCGTGTTTTTGAACCGTAAATTCGTTAATAGCGTATCTTGCTTGTACTGGTTCAATACCATTAATTTTAAGCATTGTGCGCTCCTCGATGGTATATTTATTGCTTAAAAGAGCATCAAAGGCATCTCGGCACTCCTCCATCGAAATAGTAGCCAAAAATCCAAGCCTTCCAATATTTATGCCCAACAAAGGAAGATATGATTGAGAACTCAAATCGCAACAAAGACCCATCTGGCGAACTGCATCGAGAAAGGTGCCGTCGCCACCAAGTGTTACAGCAATATCAAACCTTCCCAATTGGTCAATTTGAGGGTTAATTTGATAATCAATAGGGTAGTGTTTGAGTTGAGTAATTAGATTCTCTATTTTAGAACTATCGGTACGTGTAAATATGGCAACTTTCATTTATTTTTCATACATTTGTAGTTGTTATAGCTACTTTCTATAACGAACAAAGATAAAAAAACTTATTGAAGAATTACTTTATTTTATATTAAATACTCAAAATGACAAAATTAAGCGTAAACATAAATAAAATAGCTACTCTTCGTAATGCTCGTGGTGGAGATGTGCCAAACTTAGTGAAAGTGGCACTTGATTGTGAGCGTTTCGGAGCCCAAGGCATAACCGTCCACCCTCGTCCTGATGGTCGCCATATCCGTTATAGCGATGTTAGAGATTTGAAAAAGGTTGTAACAACGGAATTTAATATTGAGGGTTATCCGTCTGAAGATTTTATTGAGTTAGTGTGCGAAGTGCGAACAGAGCAGGTTACACGAGTTCACGATCCTCCTCACGCTATTAATAGCACTTCGGGCTGGGATACAGTGGCACATAAAGAGCTGGTAATCGTAATTTTCGCAAAAGTTCATCGCTTCGGCAGTCTAAT
>CAMTOL010000106.1 GCA_947074135.1 uncultured Rikenellaceae bacterium | reverse complement strand
GAGATTACACGTTGTTGTATATATAAAGATAGTGCGATGCTCAAGTTCAGAACAATGGGTGTTCTTGGATTTGGTATTGATGACGAAAAAGATGAACGAACACGACTTAGTGAATATTGCACTCAAGCTTTTGAGCGTACTGAGGTAGGTAAAACCCCGATGTCGGTAATGACCGAAGCTTGTTCGGCCTGTGTGAAGGTAAACTATGTGGTTACTAATATGTGTCGCGGTTGTGTGGCACGTCCTTGCGAGAGCAATTGCAACAAGAAGGCTATATTTTTTGCTAACGGTCAGGCGCATATCGAGAGTTCGAAGTGTGTGAACTGTGGACTCTGTATGAAAAATTGTCCGTTCCACGCCATTATCTATCAACCAGTGCCTTGTGAGGAGAGCTGTCCAGTTGGCGCAATTACAAAAGACGAGAATGGATTTGAACAAATCGACCACTCGAAGTGTATCTATTGTGGACGTTGTATCTCGGCGTGTCCGTTTGGGGCTGTAATGGAACGTTCTCATTTAGTTGATATATTTAAAGCAATAAAAGACGAGAAGCGTAAAACGGTTGCCATTGTTGCTCCTGCAATCGCAGGTCAATTTAAAGCACCCCTCGAAAATATATTGTCAGCAATTAAGAAGATTGGTTTCGACGAGGTGCAAGAGGTTGCAAAAGGTGCAGATGTGACAACCGACAACGAGGCGGCAGAGTTTATTGAAAAGATGGAGGCTGGAGAGAAGTTTATGACAACGTCGTGCTGTCCTTCGTACCATAGACTAGCCCGTAAACATATCACTGAAATTAAACCGTTTGTATCGCATACTCGTTCACCAATGTACTACTCGGCAGAGATTGTGCGAGCAGAGAGTCCAGATGCAACTATTGTTTTTGTGGGTCCTTGTCTTGCTAAACGTTTCGAAGCGATTAAAGATCCTAATGTTGACTTCGTGATGTCGTTTGAAGAGATGGGAACTGCGCTTGTGGCTCTTGGAATTGATATTGCTGCCGAAGCGACACAGGAGTTAGATAAAACTATATATTCATCGTCTAGAGGCTATGCTGCTACTGCAGGTGTGGCGGCGGCTGTAGCTGCTAAGGTTGCTCAAAGTGGCTGTTCAATCGAGATGAAACCAATTGTAATTGACGGTATTAATAAGCAGTCGATTCGAGATTTGAAGGGTTATCCAACTAACTGTCCTGGCAATATGGTCGAAGTTATGGCCTGTGAGGGTGGTTGCGTCAATGGTTGTAATGTAATTGCAAATCCTAAGGTTGCAACTCGTCAAGTGCATCAATTAGCTAATGAATAGTATTACTAATTTTTTAAAAGTTTAAATAAAGATAACAATGAAAATTAAAGTAACAGACACAATCTATTATATAGGAGTTAATGACCGTAGAAAAGAACTCTTTGAGAATATTTGGCCACTTCCAAATGGGGTGAGCTATAACTCTTATTTGATTAGAGATGAGAAAACAGCACTGCTCGATACTGTCGAGGCAGGGGCTAGTGGTGAGGCATTTCTTGGAATGGTAGAGGAGGCTTTAGACGGCAAAGAGCTTGACTATTTGATTATCAACCATATGGAGCTTGACCACGCTGGAGAGATAGCAGCTGTTGTTCGTCGTTGGCCTAATGTGCAGATTGTAGGTAATGCTAAAACTTTTAAAGTTTTGAAGGGTTACTATGGGATTGAGAGTAATTTGATGGAGGTTTGCGATGGTGCAGAGCTAAATTTAGGACACCATAATCTTAAATTTGTCTTTACTCCTTGGGTTCACTGGCCTGAAACAATGATGACTTATTGTACCACTGAAAAGGTTCTGTTTTCGGCAGATGCTTTTGGTACTTTTGGTACGCTTGACGGTACAATCTTCGATGATGAGATTGATTTTGAGGTGTATCGTGAGGAGATGCGTCGATACTACTCAAACATAGTTGGCAAATATAGCAATATGGTGCAAAAAGCCTTTGCGAAGTTGGCAGGAGTTGATATTAAGATGATTTGTCCACTTCACGGTCCAGTTTGGCGTACAAACCCAGGTCGTGTGGTTGAGCTTTATGATCGTTGGAGCAAATATATTGCTCGTGATGGTGTGGTGATTATTTACGCTTCGATGTATGGTAATACAGCAGAAATGGCTGATCATATTGCACGTAAGGTTGCTGAAGCTGGGGTTCATAAGATTAAAGTTCACGATGTGAGTAAAACCCACATTTCGTACTTGATTTCTGATATATGGAAATATCAAGGCGTTATTTTGGGCTCTTGTGCCTACAATGCTGAGATGTTTCCACTTATGGAACAGTTGACTCGCGAGTTGCAACATATGGGCGTTAAGAACAAATATTTAGGTTTGTTTGGTTCGTATAGTTGGAATGGCGGTGGAGTTCGCAATTTGCAGTCGTTTGCCGAAGCAATTGGTTGGGAGATGGTAGCTCCTGCGGCAGATTTGTTTGGTACGCCAACTCCTGAAAAACTTGCCGCTTGCGATGCAATAGCAGAGGGTATGGCGACAAAGTTATTGTCAAAATAGTTTTATAGGTAATTTAGAATATGAAAGTAGAAAAACATCATACAGCGTTGACGGTTGGGTCGGGAGATTTGGAGGTTTTTGCAACCCCGATTATGATTGCCATTATGGAGAATGCGGCTATGAATACGGCTGCTGGTTTGATTGATAGTGACAGCACAACTGTTGGTACGATGATTAATGTGAGCCATACAAGAGCTACTAAACTTGGAGGAGAAGTTCGTGCGGAGGCTACACTACAAGAACAAGATGGACGAAGAATGATATTCGAAGTGGTGGCATATGATCAAAGAGGTGAAATTGGTCGTGGAGTGCACGAGCGTTTTGTGATTAATCGTGAAAAATTCCTCGCAAAACTCTAAATAAGTTTTTAAAAGTAGAGAAGTTTTTAGTATCTTTACGAGATTAAAATTTAACACATTTTTTTAATATAAACGAAATACAACAATGGACAAAAAATTCCCAGCTGGTGTTCTTACCGGCGAAAAAGTAGGTCAACTTTTTGCTTATGCAAAAGAGAAAGGTTTTGCAATCCCAGCAGTAAACGTTACTGGAACAGATACTATTAATGCAGTTCTTGAAACAGCTGCAACTGTTAATTCACCTGTTATTATTCAACTTTCAAATGGTGGTGCTGCTTTTTATGCAGGTAAAGGCGTTAAAGCTGAGGGTCAAGGTGCTGCTATTATTGGTGGTATTGCTGCTGCAAAACACGTTCACACAGTTGCTGCTGCTTATGGTGTTCCTGTGATTCTTCACACTGACCACGCAGCAAAGAAACTTTTGCCTTGGATTGATGGTCTATTAGATGCTTCTGAAAAACATTTTGAACAAACTGGAACTCCGCTATTTAGCTCACATATGTTGGATTTGAGCGAGGAGCCACTGGCTGAAAACTTGGAACTTTGCGCTAAATACTTGACTCGTATGGCTAAAATGGGTATGACTCTTGAAATCGAGCTTGGTATCACTGGTGGTGAAGAAGATGGCGTTGATAACTCTCACGTTGACGTTTCAAAACTTTACACTCAACCAGAAGAGGTTTGCGAAGCTTACGAAGTATTGAGCAAAGTTAGCCCTAACTTCACTATTGCAGCATCGTTTGGTAATGTTCACGGTGTTTATAAACCAGGTAATGTTGTGTTGAACCCTAAGATTTTGGATGCTTCACAAAAATATATTCAAGAGAAACACTCAACTGTTGCTAAACCAGTTAACTTTGTATTCCACGGTGGTTCAGGTTCTACTCAAGAGGAGATTCGTGAGTCGATTGGTTACGGTGTAATCAAGATGAATTTGGATACAGATATGCAGTGGGCATTCTGGAATGGTATTCGTGAGTTCTACCAAAAGAACGAAGGTTACCTACAAAGCCAACTTGGTAACCCAGAGGGTGCTGACAAACCAAACAAGAAATTCTACGACCCACGCGTTTGGTTGCGTAAAGGCGAAGAGTCGATTGTTGCTCGTTTGAAACAATCGTTCGAAGATTTGAACTGTATCAACGTACTGTAGTTCTATATCTTATAATAAGAGTGGGGTGGTGACTTAACGAAAAGTTACCACCCTTTTTTTGTTGTTATTTAACCGATATAATTGTAGATAGTAGTGAAGCAGCAGAGCTCTTTGGGTTGTCGTTTGACATAATTGCCGAAACTAAGGCAACGCCATTTATGCCAGTCGCCATAACTGCTTCGAGATTCGAAAGATTTATACCACCGATTGCCACAATTTGATGACGCGAAAGTGCAACCGCAACGCTTGCACCACTAAGTCCAAACGCTTCGGCTGTATCGCTCTTTGTCGGGGTTGAGAAAATAGGTGATATGGCTACGTAATCAACGTCGAGAGAGTTTGCAGCCTCGATTTGCTCCAAATTTTCAGCCGAAAGTCCAATGATTTTATCAGCTCCAAGTAATCTGCGTGCAGTCGTATAATCCATATCGCTCTGTCCTAGATGAATGCCATCGGCATCAACCGCGAGAGCTACATCTACTCGGTCATTGATAATTAGCGGCACTCGATAGGTTGTAGTTATCTGCTTAACTTTGGTTGCAAGTTCGATAAAATCGCTAGTCGAGCACTCTTTTTCACGTAGTTGAACAATCGTAACGCCGCCTTTTAGAGCCTCTTCAATAGTCTGTAAGAAATCGCCTTGGCAAACGCCTCTGTCAGTTACCAAGTATAATGAGAGGTCGATTTTATTGCTTTTCATCGATACGTGATATTGTTGTTTCGTTAAAATTATAAAGCTCGTCAAGGAAATTTATCTGCATCGAACCACTCCCTTTAGAGTAACAAGCTGCTACTTGCCCAGCCACGCCCATCAGTGTCATAGCCGATAGTGCAGCTTCGATTGGCGAGGGATTGACTGCTGCAAATGCCCCCAAAATCGCCGTTGCAGTGCAGCCCATACCAGTTACTTTGGTCATAATCGTTGCTCCGTAAGGATTTGTTTCAACTGTTTGTCCGTCGGTGATATAGTCAATCTCTCCGCTAATTACCACTATTGCTTCAGCTTTGAGCGCAAGTTCTTTAGCTGCTTCGAGTGCATCGGTAGAATTGGCGGTTGAGTCAACGCCTTTGGTCTGAATTGAACGACAAAGTGAAATGATTTCAGAGCCGTTGCCCCTGATAATTGATGGTTTACATTTTCTAAGTATTCGTGCGCAAACATCGTTGCGATAGTCGGTTGCACCCGCTCCCACAGGATCGAAAATCACAGGTATTCCTTTGTTATGAGCCGATTCGGCTGCCAAAATCATAGCTTCGACCCAGTTTGGCGAGAGAGTGCCAATGTTGAGTACGAGTGAGCTTGCAATCGATGCCATTTGCTCAACCTCCTCAATTGAGTGTGCCATTACGGGCGAAGCACCTATCGCTAGTAGGGCATTTGCAGTGTTATTCATCACTACATAGTTTGTGATGTTGTGAACGAGTGGCGAGGTGCTACGGATAGCCTCTAAATCTCTGAGTAAATTTTTTTTTATGGTTTGATTCATAATGCGTCGTAAGATTTAATTTTAGAAAAAGAATTCAAAAGTAGTTATAATAATTGAGATATAGAACAAAAAGTATGCATTTGTAGATACAGTAATTTGTGTTAATTTTTCTGTAAAAAGTACACCTATTGTTTGGACACTTCGAGTTATCTTTGCACTATAAATAACGTAACCTAAAAGTTTTTATGAATAGAACGAAAATCAAATCCCTCCTTTTTATAGTGTCAATAGCTGCGCTCTCAACCATTAGTAGCTTTGCAGTCAACCTAAAGTCAGTTGAAATTCCAAGCGACGATACTGTTTCGTTCCGAAATGTTGACGTTGAACAGGTTGTCGTGACTGGGAGTCGGAGTCAGGTTGATAGACGACTGCTGCCTATGAGCGTTACAGTGCTCGGCGAAAAACAGATTGATAGTAGATACGAACAATCTGTTCTTCCGCTGCTAACCGAGCAGGTGCCGGGGTTGTTTATCTCAAGTCGTGGTATGATGGGATATGGCGTTTCGACTGGAGCTGCTGGTGGTGTAAAGATGCGAGGTATTGGTAGTGGCAATACGGGAGTGCTTATTCTCATTGACGGACACCCTCAATTTATGGGGCTTATGGGGCACTCTGTGGCTGATGTTTACCAGTCGATGATAGCGGAGAGAGTAGAGGTGGTGCGAGGTCCTGCTTCGGTTCTTTATGGTTCGAATGCTATGGGTGGCGTTATCAATATTCTGACAAAATCGGTTGCTGAAGATGGTTTTAGCGGTAATGGTCGATTGAGTTACGGCTCCTATAATACAGCAACGTCAGACGTTAACCTTAACTTTCGTTCAAAAGGATTCTATGCAAATGTCAGTGGTTCGTATAATCGCACCGAGGGGCATCGTGCTAATATGGGCTTCGAACAGTTTGGAGGCTATGCTAAAGTAGGTTATGAGTTCTCTGCAAACTGGGAGTTTTTTGCCGATGTAAATGTTACGCATTTTAATGCTCAAAATCCGGGAACTGTTGCTCGTCCCATTTTCGACAATGTGCAACATATCACTCGTGGTATGACATCACTGTCGCTGGAGAATAACTATGAAAAAACTTCGGGAGCCTTAAAGTTATTTTACAATTGGGGTAATCACAATATAAATGATGGCTATTATGAAGGAGGAACGCCTCGCGACTACCTCTTCAACTCGTTCGATAATATGTTTGGAGTTACGCTCTACCAAAGTGTTTCGTTTTTCAAAGGCAATCGAGTAACTTTTGGGTTCGATTATCAACGCTTTGGAGGTCGTGCTTGGAACGATTTTTTGAGTGGTACTCAAACCGAACTTGTGGATAAAACTGAAGATGACTTGGCTGGATATGTCGATTTTCGCCAAACAATAGGTCGTTTTGTAACCCTTAACGCAGGTATTCGTTTCGACCACCACTCCCGTTCGGGGTCGCAGTGGGTTCCACAGTTTGGAGCTTCCCTCTATCCTATTGCAAATGGCGAAATCAAACTCCTAGCAAGTCGTGGCTTTAGAAATCCAACGATTCGCGAGATGTATATGTTCCCTCCCCAAAATCCAAACCTCAAACCCGAAAGTTTATGGAATTATGAACTTTCGTGGTCGCAAAGATTGCTCAGTGGTCGCCTGTCGTATGGAGTTAACTTGTTCTATATCAATGGTGAAAATATGATTGAAACGCTACCTGTCGATGGTCGCCCGATGAATGTAAATACGGGTGCGGTAGAAAATATGGGAGCTGAACTGTCGTTTGGCTATCGCATCTCAAGAGAATTTAACCTTTCGGCAAATTACAGCTATCTCAAAATGGTTAACCTAATTGTTGGTGCGCCAGAGCATAAGTTATTTCTAGGTCTTGACTTTACGAAAAACCGTTG
>CAMTOL010000105.1 GCA_947074135.1 uncultured Rikenellaceae bacterium | reverse complement strand
AGGTTAAACAGTAAAAGTTTTTGGTGCAGCTTTTTCCAAAAAGCTGCGACGAGAGGCTGACTAGAGTAATGACACAAAATCCAACCCCAAAGCGCAAATCCGAAGGATTTGTAAGACTTTATAGGTGGAGCGGTTGAAAGTTTGACTACCAAAATTTTGTTTTTGTTTGTTTGCTCTCCTTTCCCTTTTTGAAAAAAGGTAAAACCAAAAAAACTTTGACGAGTACTTCGTACTCGATGACTTATTTGATTTTTTAACGTTTTTAATGGCGTTTTGATTTTATTCGATTTTGAGATTTAATTTTAACTAAATATATGTACAGAACTAATAGCTGCGGCGAACTTCGTGCCGCTAACCAAGGACAAACAGTAACACTAGCAGGATGGGTGCAAAAAGTAAGAGCACTCGGAGCTATGGCATTTATCGACCTCAGAGATAGATACGGTATAACACAAATAGTGGTGGACGAAAACTCACCTCGTGAACTTGTCGAACTAGCCGAAAAACTAGGTCGTGAATTTGTGCTCCAAGTTGAAGGTACTGTTCGTGAACGCTCAAGCAAAAATCCTAAAATGCCAACTGGCGATATCGAGATTCTAGCTTCGAAAATCACAGTGCTCAACAGCTCGCAAACACCCCCATTCACTATCGAGGAGAACTCGGATGGTGGTGATGAACTGCGTATGCACTACCGATACCTCGATTTACGTCGTGCGCCGCTGCAACGCAATATGATTCTGCGCCACAAATTAGCGCAATCGGTTCGCCGCTATCTCGATGCTCAAAATTTCTTGGAAATCGAAACTCCATACCTTATAAAATCAACGCCCGAAGGTGCTCGTGACTTTATCGTACCTTCTCGTATGAACCCAGGACAGTTCTACGCACTGCCTCAATCGCCTCAAACGTTTAAACAACTACTGATGGTGAGTGGCTATGACCGATATTTCCAAATAGTGCGTTGCTTTAGAGATGAAGACCTTAGAGCTGACCGTCAGCCCGAATTTACTCAAATCGACTGCGAAATGGCTTTCGTTGAGCGTGACGATGTGTTGAATACATTCGAGGGTATGGCTCGTGCAATGTTTAGCGAGGTGTTGGGCAAAGAGCTTGACGCTAAACCGTTCCCTCATATGAGCTATGACGATGCGATGAAATATTATGGTTGCGACAAACCAGATATTCGTTTCGGTATGCGTATTGCAGAGTTCTCGGCTGACTTGAAAGGTAGTGGTTTCCCTCCTTTCGATGGTGCAGAGTATGTAGGTGCAATTTGTGCGCCAGGTGCGGCTGTTTATACTCGTAAACAACTTGACGAGCTGACAAACTGGGTTAAACGCCCTCAAATTGGTGCTACTGGCTTAATTTATGCAAGAGTTGAGGCTGATGGAACACTGAAATCAAGTGTTGATAAGTTCTTCGACCAAGAGATGTTGCAAAAGTGGGCTGCGGCTACTGAGGCTAAGGCTGGAGATTTAATACTCGTTATTGCAGGAACTAAAAAGATGGCTCAAAATGCGTTGTGTCAGCTTCGTTTGGAGGTTGGCGAGCAGTTGGGCTTGAGAACTAAAGGTGAGTTTGCTCCGCTTTGGGTGGTTGACTTTCCGCTAGTGGAGTGGGACGAAGAGAGTGGACGCTACTTTGCTATGCATCACCCATTTACGTCGCCTAAATTAGATGATATGAACAGGTTTATGACCGAGGAGCCACGTGATGTTAAGGCAAATGCTTATGACTTTGTGGTTAATGGTGTTGAAGTTGGTGGTGGGTCGATTCGTATTCACGACAGTGAGGTTCAGAGCCGTATGTTTGAGGTTTTAGGCTTCTCGAAAGAGGAGGCAGAAGAGCAGTTTGGCTTCTTGTTGGGAGCGTTTAAATATGGTGCGCCTCCGCACGGTGGTATTGCGTTTGGTATGGATAGATTCTGTGCTATCTTTGGTGGCGATGATTCGATACGTGATTATATTGCTTTCCCGAAGAATAATTCGGGTAGGGATATGATGATTGATTCGCCGTCTGTGGTTGCAGATGAGCAGTTGAAAGAGCTTGCGCTAAAAATTGACCAATAGAGAGGTTAATAGGTAAAAGTTTTTGGTGCAGCTTTTTGAAAAAAGCTGCGACGAGAGGCTGGTTAGAGTAATGACACAAAATCCAAATCCTCAAAGCGCAAACTCTGGTGAGTTTGTAAGACTTTAGAGAGAGCGAAAAACTATGCAAGAATAAAAATGGGGGTTGGAGGGAAATTCGCTTGCGATTTTCTGTTGGTGAGGAATCCACCAATCCCCATTTTTGAGTTTTCTTGTTTGCTCTCCTTTCCCTTTTTGAAAATGAAAACACAGCTTTCAATCTTCAAGGCGGTTCAAGCCGCCGTTGGGAATTAACTAGAGTGACGACAAAACAAAAAACTTTTGACAAGTACTTCGTACTTGATTGCACGTGAGAATGACTTTCGATTTTTTTTTGACACAATATAGAATGTAACTATGGGAATTTTCTCAATCTTTAAGAAAAAAGAGCAGCAAACCGAACAAGCTGCTGCGCTAAACGATGGACTAGAAAAGAGTAGAACGGGACTCTTCTCGAAAATATCGCGCGCTATCGTCGGCAAATCAAAAGTCGATGACGAAGTGCTCGATAACCTCGAAGAAGCTCTGCTAAGCTCAGATGTCGGAGTCGATACAACACTCAAAATTATTGAACGTATCGAAACTAGAGCCGCTCGTGATAAATACGTCAGTACTGACGAACTAAACCAAATTCTACGTGACGAAGTAGTTGCCCTTCTTGCTGAAAAAGAGGACAAAGCTGACGAGGCGTGGGGTGAACGTCGTGAAGGTATGCCTTTCGTTATTATGATTGTAGGTGTCAACGGCGTTGGCAAAACTACAACCATTGGCAAACTAGCCTCAAGACTCCAAAATGAAGGCAAACGTGTATTCATCGGTGCTGCCGATACCTTCCGTGCAGCCGCTATCGACCAAATCGAAGTGTGGGCCGAACGCTCTGGTGCTAGATTGATTAAACAAAATATGGGTTCAGACCCAGCCTCAGTTGCCTACGATACACTCCAAGCTGCCGTTGCTGCTAACGCCGATGTAGTGCTAATCGATACCGCAGGTCGCCTGCACAACAAAGTCGGACTGATGAACGAACTAACGAAAATCAAAAACGTTATGCAAAAGGTCGTTCCAGGTGCGCCTCACGAAGTGATGCTTATACTTGACGGCTCGACTGGACAAAACGCCTTTGAACAAGCTAAACAGTTCTCGGTGGCAACACAAATAACATCACTCTCGATTACCAAACTTGACGGGACAGCTCGTGGAGGTGTGGTTATCGGTATTAGCGATATGATGGGTATTCCGGTCCGGTTTATCGGAGTGGGCGAACGGGTAGATGACCTGCAAACTTTCGAAGCTAAAAGCTTTGTTGAATCCCTTCTAGGCTAATTTATAATTCATAATTGAAAATGGTTATCGATAAATGACTAATGTTTCAACTATCATTTACCATTCATAAATCACAGATCATAGATCACAATAATAATGAGCAAAACAACCAAACCTCTCGGACTAGGCAAAGGGCTTAGCGCAATTTTCGACACCGAAAACCTTAATACTAGAGCGGCAATTACCCACTCTTACGAAATTGATATCAATAAAGTTGCTCCCAACGAAGGACAACCACGTACCAAATTTGATGATGAGGCTATCGAAGAGTTGGCGGAATCAATCAAACGCCTTGGTGTGATTCAACCAATCACTGTGCGCCAAACCGAAGATGGTAAATTCCAAATTATTAGTGGTGAACGTCGCTATCGTGCATCGCTCAAAGCTGGACTCAAAAATATTCCAGCTTATGTTCGCATAGTCAATGACGCCGAACTACTGGAAATGGCTCTTGTCGAAAATATCCAACGCGAGGAGTTGGGAGCGCTCGAAATTGCATTTACCCTACAAAGACTTATCGAAGAGTTGGGACTGACGCAAGAGGCACTTTCGCAAAGTGTAGGTAAACGTCGCTCAACGGTGGCCAACTACCTACGTCTGTTATCGCTTAGCCCTGCTGTGCAACAGGCACTCCAAAATGAGGCTATCTCGATGGGACACGCCAAAGTTATTGCTGGGTTCGAAAACGAAGAGCAACAAGAGGAACTACTTGGTAAAATTGTAGCTAAAAAACTATCGGTTCACGCTGCTGAAGAGATGGTTACAGCCGAGAAACTTGCTAAAAGAGTGAAAAAAGTTGTGCAAAAAAGCGACTATTCGTCATTTGCAGAGCCGTTGGAACAAGTTTTTGGAAAACGCAACGTTAAGATAGAGAGCAAAGCAAAAGGTGGAAAAATTTCGATTAATTTCGCCTCGGATATCGAGTTGTCGCAAATCGTAGAACGTCTTAAAAACTAAACTTCTAAGCGGCGATGTTTAAGAGAGTCATAATATTGGTAGTCGTGTGCTTTTGGACGCACAGTACTCTTTATGCACAATATTACACCGAAGATGAGCAAAAAGATGTGCAAGAGTGCTACGCTATTGATGGTGTCGATGCTCTGAACGTATCCCAACGCCAATATCGTGAAGGAAAGCCCTGGGAAGGTTACTTCTTTCGCCAAGCCTTCGTAGGATTTGGAGATGAAGGATTTCTGGTTGCCGACTACTTCAAAAAAGGAAAACCAATATACCAATACTCTAACGATTCAGTGCTGTTAGGTAAACAATATAGCACACTTGATAAAAAGTCGGAGTATAGAAAAGGAAAACTATGGAGAGGAAGAAGTTATGACTTCTGGAAGGTAAATGTCGAGTCGATGAAAAAAGATAAGAACGTTTTCCTGTTGATGAGCTCAACTGTTGAGAAAGGAGTGAAAACACAGCTAACTCTCGATGTTATAACAGAGCAGGGAGTGGAGAAAAAAGTCTTTGAGAAACAAGGCGATATGATCTATGTGCGACCATTTGTGTGGGACCACGATGGAGCGGAGTATCGCTATGATATAGATTGTAAGAGAAACGAAGTTAACTTCTATCGTGATGCAGATAACCAACTAATGATGACCTGCAAAACGCTCAACCTAGATGCTCCGTTGGAGGGTAAAGATGTTTACTATCACGTGTTTGATAATAAAATTAGAGGCTACTCGATGGAGTACTGCAACGAGGAGGCTGGAAGGTATGCTGTGCCTAGCCTGATTGAGAGAATGATTAAATTCTTGAGCTGTATTGATTATAAGAGTGAAGCCAAAACTCTTTCTGCTGTTGCACTAGAGTTGGAAACAGTGATGGACAACTTTGATACATACGAACTTTATGTCCCTGTCGCTATTCACTACTGGAAAGATGGACTGATATCGGGAGTCTATATCCGAAAATCAAAAAAAAGTGCCGATAAGTACGATATTGAAATCTACACAGATGGACGAATGCGTAACTCTTATAGCGAAGAGATATTTGAAAATGCAAAAAAGATTGCCTCTATTTTCTATAGGTAATCAAAAGAGATACAGAGAGGAATGATAAAGAGAATTAAATATATAGCTGTTGTTGGAGTGTTGATGCTTGTCGTGTTTCAAGCAGTAGCGCAACGTACCCAAATGGTGAGGGTTGAGGGTGGACGAAAAATGGAAATGGATTCCGTTCTACTCAAAGCCGACTCGTTGGAGCGTGATAGCATACTTCGTGCACGTTTTGTTGCCGATAGCCTGGTTAAAGATTCAGTACTACAAGCCAAACTTACTGCCGATAGCATCAGAAAGAGCAAACATTTTAGCATAACCAAAGATACTATTAAACCCGGAACGCAACTGCTGCTCTCGTTTGTGCCTGGTATGGGGCAAATATATAATCGGCAATATTGGAAAACACCTGTTTTTGTTGGTATGATGGCTGGTTTTGCAACAGGAGGTATTATAATGGGCAATAAAGCTAATGATTCGAGGCAGTTATGGCAAGATGCCATTAGAATAGGATTTAAAGAGGATGTTACTAGACCAATGCAACAAAAGATGCTAGATCAGCAATCCGCCTCCACCATCTTCTATGCACTAACGGCTGCAACGTACCTATACTCAATTGCAGACGCAACGTTTAACTATCGAGGACAAATGCCGCACATTAGAAAAGCTACAACGCTGGCGGCACTATTTCCTGGTGCCGGATTTTTCTATACAAGAACATATTGGCGAATACCTATATATTATGGAGGATTTGCAGTTATGGGCTCTGTAATCGACTATAATAATAGATACTACACTCGATTTAAACGTGCCTATGATGCGGTAGCCGCAGGTGAACCCGATGAGTTTGGAGGTAGATACTCCTTAGATGTACTTAAAAATTCAAGAGATTTGTATCGACGAAATAGGGACTTTGGTATAATCTGTACAGCAGCTATCTACTTGTTGTCGGTTATCGATACATATGTGATTGCAACACTCAAGAACTGGGACGTTAGTCCAGACCTTGGTGTGACCGTCGAACCAACCTTCTTTAATGATAGACTCGGTTATACGCAATCTGTGCCTAGCGGTGCCGGACTGTCGCTCAAACTGAGGTCCTGATAAGATGCTAGTTTTAATAATATCATAATATTTAACACAATAAACCCATACAACAAGAGAATGAAAAGAGTTCTGTTAATATCGCTCGTTCTAACTATTAGCCTTAATGTGAAGTCGCAAACTGCCAATGTTGAAAATTATGGTAAAATAGAGATTGTTTCGAACAACTACTACTTTGAACTATATCACTCGCTAAAGGCTGATAATGCCCAAAACGCTTATGAGAGATATGTGGGTGAGTTTATCGATATTGACCTTGATAATGTAAGCGCCGCTGATATGCAGTCAGATGCCCTCTATGCCGATAGACTTAAGATGATGGCTACAGAGGTGCAACTGCCATATAACGATGTGGTTAGAAGATATATCCAAACCTACACTCGTAAAGGTGGAACAATGGAGCGTGTTTTAGGTATTGCTCGTTACTATTTTCCAATTTTCGAACAAGCACTCTATAATCACGGACTACCACTTGAACTCAAAATGCTGCCCGTAATCGAAAGTGCGCTTATTCCAGTTGCCAAAAGTCGTGCCGCGGCAGTTGGACTTTGGCAATTGATGATGCCAACAGCTAAGTATTATGGTGTTGAAATTAACTCATTTGTCGATGAACGACAAGATCCTTATAAATCGACTGAAGCAGCTTGTCTGTTCCTCAAAGACTTGTATAAAACCTATGGAGATTGGACGCTAGTAATCGCCGCATATAACTGTGGACCGGGTAACGTAAATAAAGCTATTCGTAGGGCAGGCGCAGTGGGTAGCTATTGGGAACTCTGGGAGTACCTGCCTCGTTAAAGGAGAAACTAGGTGCCCACCTACAGCGGTGCACATTTTGCGCTAACTTTTTTCT